>CAYVVI010000081.1:0-3567 GCA_964455265.1 uncultured Flavobacteriales bacterium
AATGAAGTAGGTTTTCCTCCGCAAGACATTATTTTCGACCCCAATATTTTTCCTGTGGCAACAGGTATGGAAGAGCATCGCAGAAATGCGATTGACTTTTTCAATGCCACCAAATGGATTCGTGAAAATTTACCTGGAGCGCACGTTAGCGGTGGTGTAAGTAACGTGTCGTTTTCATTTAGAGGAAATAATACGGTGCGTGAAGCCATGCACTCTGCGTTTTTATATCACGCCATAAAACACGGCATGGACATGGGCATTGTTAATCCATCCATGTTAGAGGTGTATGATGATATTCCAAAAGATTTATTGGAGCATGTTGAAGATGTTCTATTAGATAGAAGAGATGATGCTACTGAACGATTGTTAGAATTTGCCGAAACCGTAAAACAAGGCGATAAAAAAGAAGCAAAAACCTTAGAGTGGAGAAGTTGGAATGTGAATAAACGCTTGGAACACGCTTTGGTAAAAGGAATTGTAGATTTTATTGATGAAGATACCGAAGAGGCGCGTCAGCAATTTGCCAAACCATTAGAAGTCATTGAAGGTCCGTTGATGGACGGAATGAATGTGGTTGGTGATTTGTTCGGAAGTGGTAAAATGTTTTTACCTCAAGTGGTAAAATCTGCCCGAGTAATGAAAAAATCGGTGGCGTATTTACTTCCTTTTATTGAAGAAGAGAAAAAGAAAAATCCTCCAAAACCAACTGACGAAGCCGTTGCTGGCCGAAAAATTTTAATGGCTACTGTCAAAGGTGATGTGCACGACATTGGAAAAAATATTGTGGGCGTTGTGTTGGCGTGCAACAATTATGAAGTAATTGATATGGGCGTGATGGTGCCTACTGAAGACATCCTGAAAAAAGCCAAAGAAGAAAATGTAGATGTGATTGGGTTGAGTGGTTTAATAACACCTTCTTTAGATGAAATGGTGAACGTAGCCAAAGAAATGGAGCGCCAAGGATTTACCATTCCTTTGATGATTGGCGGTGCTACAACTTCTCGTATTCATACCTCTGTAAAAATCGATGAGCATTACTCTGGTGCTGTTGTACACGTGCTAGATGCCTCTAAAAGTGTGCCTGTGGTTGGACAGTTGCTTGGTAAAGAAACAGCAACTCCTTTCAAAGTAAAAACCAAAGAAGAATACAAGAAATTACGTGAAGACCATGCAAATAGAAAAAGCGACAAGCAGTACATTTCTTATGAAGAAGCTCGTCAAAATAAATTAAAAATTGATTGGAAAAATTCACCCGTGTATGTGCCTACATTTTTAGGAAATAAACATTTTGAAAATTATCCGCTAGAAGAAATTAGAAAGTATATTGATTGGACGCCTTTCTTTTCAACTTGGATGTTGAAAGGAAAATTCCCGCAAATTTTTGAAGATAAAATCATCGGTGTAGAAGCCAAAAAGCTTTACGATGATGCTAATAAAATGCTGGATGAAATCATTGCAAACAAATCGCTACAAGCCAATGCGAGTATAGGTTTTTACAAAGCCAATACAGTTAATGATGATACGATTGAAATTTATGAAAAAGATAAAGTAAAAACTAAATTTCACAATCTGCGTCAACAAGGTAAAAAGGCAGAAAATCTACCCAATTTATCGTTGAGTGATTTTATAGCTCCAAAAAATGAACGTGAAGATTATATTGGATTTTTTGCGGTAACTGCGGGCATTGGCATTGAAAGAATAATTGAGCAATACGAAAAAGACCATGACGATTACAATTCCATTATGGTAAAAGCCGTTGCCGACCGCCTAGCTGAAGCATTTGCTGAATTGATGCATCATAAAGTGCGCACAGAATTATGGGGCTATACCAAAGATGAGCAGTTAAATAATGAACAGCTCATTAGAGAAGAATATCAAGGCATTCGTCCGGCACATGGCTATCCTGCTTGCCCCGACCACACCGAAAAACCTGTTTTGTTTGATTTGTTGGAAGTAGAAAAGCATAGCGGTATAATATTAACCGAGAGCAACGCTATGTATCCAGCGTCATCAGTAAGCGGTATGTATTTTAGTCATTCTGAAAGTAAATATTTTGCACTCGGAAAAATTGGGAAAGACCAAGTAGAAATTCATGCACAGCGTAAAGGAATGAGTGTGGAACAAGTGGAGCGTTGGCTTCAAAGTGTGTTATCGTATTAGTGTGCGAGCGTGTTAAAGTTGAAAAAATAGTATGAGTAAAAAAATAGAAAAATTTGAAGATTTAGAATGTTGGCAAGAAGCTAGAGCATTAGTAAATCTTGTATATAACATTTCAAATCAAGGAAATTTGGCTAAAGATTTTGATTTAAAAAGTCAATTTAGAAGAGCATCTATTTCTGTGATGAATAATATCGCTGAGGGCTTTGGAAGATACAGCAACAAAGAATTTATTCGCTTTTTAGAAATTGCTACAGCATCGTCAATTGAAGTAAAAAGTATGATTTATATTTTGATTGATTTAGAATACATCAACAAAGAGCAAACCAGTAATTTATTTGAACAAGAAGAAAAAACGAGACGAAAAGCATTAGCACTTTTAAAATATTTAAAGAACAAACACTAACACTTTAATACGTTAACACCATAACACGAAAACAATGAAAGTAACCGAACACATAAAAAATGCAAAAAAACCATTAATTTCTTTCGAAATATTGCCACCTGTAAAAGGACAAAGCATACAATCTATCTACGATTCTATTGACCCTTTGATGGAATTTAAACCACCATTTATTGATGTTACCTATCATCGTGAAGAATACGTTTATCGTAAAAAAGAAGGGGGTTTGTTAGAAAAAATTTCAACGCGTAAAAGACCAGGAACAGTTGGGATTTGTGCAGCGATTATGAACCGCTATGAAGTTGATGCAGTGCCTCATATTATTTGCGGTGGATTTAGCGTTGAAGAAACGGAAAACGCTTTAATTGATTTGCATTTTTTAGGTATAGACAATGTACTTTTATTGAGGGGCGATGCCATTAAATCAGAGTCAACATTTATACCCGATCCGGATGGACATAAATACGCCACAGACTTGATTGAACAGGTAGTTAACATGAATAAAGGTGTTTATTTAGACAGCGATTTAGAAAATGCTTTTCCTTCAGATTTTTGCATTGGCGTGGCGGGTTACCCCGAAAAACATTTTGAATCGCCCAACATAAAATCGGATTTAAAGTGGTTAAAGAGAAAAGTAGAATTAGGCGCAGATTATATCGTTACACAAATGTTTTACGACAATCAAAAGTATTTTGATTTTGTAGATCGTTGCCGAGCTGAAGGCATTACCATTCCAATTATTCCAGGACTAAAACCAATCACAACGAAAGGTCAGTTGGTAACACTTCCTAAAATATTTCACATAGATATTCCAGAAGATTTAGCAGATGCTGTTGACAAATGCAAAGACAACGAAGCGGCAAAAAAAGTAGGCATAGAGTGGGGCATACAACAATCGAAAGAATTGATAAAAGCTGGTGTTCCTGTGTTGCACTACTATACAATGGGAAAACACGATACTACTAGTGCTATTGTGAAAGCAGTTATTTAGCTTGCTTTATAAAATC
>CAYVVI010000081.1:3667-6915 GCA_964455265.1 uncultured Flavobacteriales bacterium
CACGATACTACTAGTGCTATTGTGAAAGCAGTTATTTAGCTTGCTTTATAAAATCAGTAACTAAGTAGCTAAGGGTTTTACCAACCATCAATTTTTCTTCATCGGTTTGAGGCGCTGCTTCGGAGATGTGTAAATAATTGATTGATTTTTCTTTGCAAATTAGGTGAATAAATTTCCTAATGTGTTCTATCGAAAAACCAGTTGGAGTAAGTGCGCTACTTGGCATATAGGCAATGGAATCTACATCTATTTCAAGACATATTTCTTGGTCAAGTGTTCTTAATAAACGTAGTAAGTTATCTTCAAAAGAAGTGTTGAATAACATCTCATCGAATAATGAAAATGCGATGTTGTGTTTAAACAGTTCGTCTAAAATATATTGCGAATTATAATTTTCGTGCAAACCATGAATGGCATATTTTCCCAAGTATTTTTCATTGAACGCATAGCTAAATCCATTGCCGCTATGGCGACCTTCTAACGCTCTAAAATCAGCATGAGGGTCAATGTTTAAGCAAGAAACGAATGTGTTTTTTGCTAATGAAGTTCCTTTTAATAAGGGATAGCTGTTGTTGTGTCCGCCACCAATTACAATAGGAATATGCCCAAGTTCAACAATTTTTTGAATGATGGGATAAACACTATCATCAATTTCGGTCACTTGTTTTCTTAGTTCAGACACATCATCTGTTTGCGGAAAATTAAATTCAAATTCTCCTAAAAGAATAATATTTTTTGAATCTATAAAATGATTGTGCTGAATGTTTACAAAACTTTTCAAAAAAGCACTCCATGCATTTTCTGCGCCACTTTTTCCAAAGTTAGCTATTGGCCCTGTGCTTTCTGGGATACCTAAAATTACAAATGATTTAGGCGCATTTATCAATTCATCGATAGATGAAACAAATTGTAATTTTTCGCCTAATTTAGTTTCAAACTCTCTTTTGAATGTAATAGAAAGTATGGTATTTTTAGAGTATAGCTGTAGCATTTAACTAACGATAGATTGAAATTTGTTTCGTTTCAGAAAATGTATCTGAAACAACTTTAACGAGGTAAACCCCGTTTGGAAAATCATTTATATTAATAGAGTATCTAGTCACTTTTGTTGGTATTTTACTTTGTAAAATAAGTTTACCAACGGCATCATAAAACTGAATATCTGCAAATTCATCTGTAGATTTTATGTTTAAAGAAACAAATAACCTTCCATCAGTTGTAGGAACAGGATAAAGTGAAAATTCATCTGTAAACGTTTTGTTGTTTGAAGTGGACAAAGGGAAATAATAACCGTTGATTGAGCTAGAATTTGTATTAGAAGCATCTAACCATGGAGCTAATTTTTCTTCATTAGTTGCACCTGCATTCCAAGAAACATCAAATTTTCCGTATTCATCAAAATCATCGTTAGGGTTGCTATTGGCTTGGTTGTTACAGGAGGCTAAGCCACCATATAATTGGCCAACTATTCTTCCTTGTTCATTAAATAGAGCAGATCCAGACGAACCTGGTTCGGTTACACCATCATCCCAAGCGTTAACGCGCCATCTATTTGCATCTACTGGACTTACAATAATGTTATCGTCTTCAAATGAAATCTTTTTTACATCTCCACTTGGGTGGTGAATACCGAAAGCATTGTTAGCAGGTGTTGAAGCTCTATCCCAACCAGCGTAAAATATATTATAATTTGCAGGGGGTTGTGCAGACAGTTCTATAAGCGCTACATCTGTGTCAAAATAAGCTGCTCTTAATGTGCCACCCGAAATTGATTGAACAAAAGCACTATCTTGGCTTGGCGTACAGGTTCTGCTTTCGTAATCAAAAACGAAATTCCAAAGTGCTACATCGTCTTTCTCTGCAGTAGTAATGGTAGAATTATCATTTTTATCTACACAGTGATAGGCCGTTAAAAAATAAGGGGTAAGTGTAGTATCCGTATTGCCAACCATACAACCCGAGCACCAACGAGTACCTCCTCCAAGAATTATTAAACCTACAGACCTAACTTGGTCGCGCCAAAAATCTGCTTCGGGACAAACGACATTGTTGTTGCAGCTACCGCTATTGTTAAATCCTTTTTTAATCATTTCGGAATCTACAATTTGGAAAATATTTTTGTAGGCCTCATTTACTTGACTAATCGATAAACTTCCATTATTAGGAGCATAACTAGGAACGAAATATTCTACAACAACCTCACCGCCCTTAAGTGGACTGACACTTAGTTTATTATTAAAGCTACTTTCATTTGTAAATGGTCCCAATTTTTGCTTCGATGTAGGGTTGTACACATAAACGTATCCTCCTGTTGGAAGATTAAATTCATTAAAAATAATTCCTGTGGCGTAATTATGCTGAGTTTTAAAGCGTATCTGCCATAATTTCCCGTTGGACAGAATTTTCCATTCTCCAGAGTTGCTAATAGTTGCATTAACTTGATGTGCATAAGCAAACCGAGGAGCATAGCGCTTTCCTTTCAATGCTTCAATAGAGTCTTCTCTTAAAAGCTCATCTGTTTTTATATTGGGTAGTAAATATTCTTTGCCTGAATTAGCTCTAATTAAAGGATATTCAAATGTACTTTTGGCTATTTGTGCATTAACACCAATTCCAAAAAATATGCTTAGTATGAGTATATATTTTTTCATTTAATAGATATATTCAATGTCTGAAGAATACGATTTCACCCTTAAAATTAAAGTATTTTTTTGAGAACCATCACCATAACGGGTATTTATTAAACTAAATTTTACTGTTTTGGTTATAGAATTCGTACACATTTTAGTAGATGGTTCCTTAACCAACTTTAATGCTAAACTAGGCGGATTTGTTTTTTTGTACATACCAGAACTCAACAAAGTAAATGCATCTTTTTTACAACCTGAGTAGGTAATGTTTAAAGAAAGAATGTCACCTTTTAACGTATGACTATTTATGGTAAAATCTTCACTTTGTTGCTCGGTGGCTTGCGCTTGAACCACGTCTTTTGGGCTTTGGCAAGCTGTGATGATGATTAGCAAACTATAGAGTACTATTCTCATTTGATTTATTAGTTTATTGGTTCACTAGTCCATTTGGGATTTAGGACAATGTTAATTCTTAATAACTTAATCCCCTCATAACTTTTATTTATTCTTTTCTCTAACTTCTAAAATTCTAAATTCTATAATTCTTATTTCTCTTTCAACAATTCTTCCAAAGCAAACATTTCATCGCGTAGTCTGGCGGCTTCCATAAAGTCCATG
>CAYVVI010000082.1:0-6861 GCA_964455265.1 uncultured Flavobacteriales bacterium
TTTACTCAACAACTATCTTTTCCGATGAAATTTCTTGGTTGTTGTCAAACAATTTCACAAGATAAATTCCTTTACTTAATTTGTTGAGATTGACAATTGTCTTTTCACTATTCACTTTTAACTTTTCACTGTAAACAATTTTTCCCTCTAAAGAGTAGATTTCTATTTTAGGATTTACGAGTGTTTTTGAATTTAGCGCAATGGTGATTTCATCTATCGCAGGATTCGGATAAACCTTTAACCCTCCCACCTCGGGGGAGTTGGAGGGGGCTGATAGTATTTTGTCAACAACCACCTCTCTAATATAACTTGCGGTGCAGCCATCATGGGTTACGGTTACCGTTACATTGTACGTGCCTACGTCTGTATATTTATGTTCGGGGTTTTGAACGAATGCTTGGTTGCCGTCATCGAAATCCCATTCCCAACTGGAAGCGTATTTGTTGTTGTTTTTAAATTGTACGAGTGATGAGTCGGTGGTATTGTAACTGATAAATATACGTGGCTGCAAGTAGTTGCAGTTTTTTATTGTAGTGGTGTCTTTATATCTCGCTATGCCGTGTATATCGTCATCAAATATTTTGGTAAAGCCACCGCCTACATACAGTTCATCCTTGTAAGTAGCTAATGACATAATACCACCATTAAGTCCATGTACAGGATACCATTGCTTACCATCCCAACGTGCCATTACTGTATCGGTTGCTGTAAAAGTAGGCCCACCTCCTCCGCCAATAAAAAGTTGATTTTTGTACATAGTCATGCCAAAAGTACCCACGCCTCTAAGAGGTGTAGCCAATGAGTCCCATCGTTCGCCATCCCATACGGCTGTACCATTTACAGGAATTCCGTCTGCTGTGGTACTAAAGCCACCTCCTGCATATAAAAAATTATTGATGGTATCTACCACCATAGACGCTACTAAACCTTCTGAACCTAAGCCAGTGCCTACTGGATGCCACTGATTACCATCCCATCGGGCTATGTTTTTTACATTCACAGAGCCCACTTTGCTCATGTCTCCTGCTACGTGCAACTCGCCATTGTACATCACCATTGCCGTTACTCGTGGAGCCATTCCTGCGGTTACGCCTCCGCCTACATCTCGCCACGTTGTGCCATCAAAACGAGCTATACGTTTAACACTTATGCCACCAATATCTACAAAAAACCCGCCCACATACAGTTCTCCTTTGTACTCTAACATGGTTGTAATGCTAGTATTGCCTGTACTGGTTTTACAATTGCTACACAAGGGCTTTACTACATAGCCATCGCTTATGGCTATGTCTGCCAAATATCCTGCGGTTGATTTATAGTCAAGGTCATTTGCCATTGCCAAACTATCTCTAAAGATGGCTAAGGGATTGCCACCAACGCTTTCGTATTGATAATGCTCTAAAGAATCCCACTTTACGCCATCCCACTTGCCCCTACCTCTTAGTTCCAAATCACCAGCGTATGTTGCCGAAGAAACAAACAGAATATCTTTGTACACAAGCATCGTCCGAGCGCTAGCTTTATTACCTGAGTTACCATATAGCTTGCCAGGGATGCTATCCCATACTTGTGCGCTTCCTTGCCCTGTAAGCAAAAAGCACACAAAAAAAGATAGTATATGTTTAAGTTTCATACTGCTAATTTACTACAAATTTATGCTTTTAGCAATTTTCATTGTTTTATACTTAATTCTTAATTAACTTTTTATAGCTTGTGCTTCCATTCGCATTATGCACTTTTAAGTAATACACCCCACTACTTAAGTGGCTTAGGTTTAATTTTCCAATTCGGTTACTGAGCTTGTCGAAGTACACCACTTTTCCTGTTACATCGGTTACTTCTATCAACTCCATAACATCATAACTGCTCACTTCAACTTCTCCCGTTGTAGGGTTTGGAAAGACTGTAAGTTGAAAGTTGAAAGTCGAAGGTCGAAAATCAAAAGCCTGCCTGTCGGCAGACAGGTCCTAATGAAACCAATAAACTATTCTTTGATTATCTTCTGTTGGCTTACTGTGCCATTGCTATGCATAGCTTTGATGTAATAAATGCCTTTGCTTAGATGATTGAGATTGAGTGTTGTCTTTTCACTTTTCACTTTTAACTTTTCACTGTAAACCAGTTTCCCATTTACATCTACTATTTCCAATAACTCAATAACCTCATCACTAATAACTGTTAACTGCCCTGTTGTTGGATTAGGGAAGATGCTTAGTTTTCGGTTTTCCTCGAGCTGACTTGTGGAAAGTACTTTATCCACAACCACTTCTCGTGTAGTACTTACCGTACAACCATCGTGAGTGACTGTAACTGTTACGTTGTATGTGCCTACTTCGGTGTATTTATGTTCGGGGTTTTGCTCAAATGCTTGGTTGCCATCATCAAAGTCCCATTCCCAACTGGAGGCGTATTTATTATTGTTTTTGAATTGTACTCTTGAGGAGTCTGCTACATCATTATAGCTTATAAATATACGTGGCTGTAAGTAGTTGCAGTTTTTTATGGTAGTGGTATCTTTATATCTTGCTATGCCGTGTATATCGTCATCAAATATTTTGGTAAATGACCCGCCTACATACAACTCATCTTTGTAAGTGGCTAAAGTGTTTATTGTACTGTTGGGGCCTTTCACCCAGTGCCAGTCTTTTCCGTCCCAACGAGCCATTACAGTATCAGCAGCTGTCCATGTCGGACCGCCTCCTCTACACACATACAATTGATTTTTATACATTGTCATGGCTCTTGCTCCAGTAATAGGTGTACCTACTGAATCCCACACTTCGCCATCCCATACAGCTGTACCCCTAACATATTTTCCATCTCCTGTGGTACTAAATCCACCGCCTACATATAAAAAGTTATTGATGGTATCTACTGTCATGGAAACAGCTATGCCCTCAGAACCTAAGCCACTACCTACAGGACGCCATGCAGTACCATCCCATCGAGCTACGTTTTTTACATCTACTGTACCTACTTTGCGTATATCTCCTGCTACGTACAACTCGCCATCGTAAATAGCCATAGCGGTTACTTCGGGTGATCCGCCACTCGTAACACCTCCGCCTACGGTATTCCATGAAGTACCATCATAACGGGCTATGCGGTTGGCACTAACCCCACCTATATTTGTAAAATGTCCGCCTATATACAACTCGCCTTTGTATTCCACCATGGCTTTGATACTGGTGCTTCCCGAAGTGGTTTTACAATTGCTACACAAGGGTTTTACTACCATACCATCGCTCATGGCTATATCACTTAAATAGCCAGCGGTGGATTTATAACGGAGGGTTACTGCCATTGCTAAGCTATCTCTAAAAATTGATAAGGGATAACCTGCAATATTGTCATATCGATAATGCTCTAAAGTATCCCACTGTGTGCCATCCCATTTTGCCAGTCCCCCAGCATCTAAGCCACCTGCCGTCATTCCACCAGTTATGTACAACGTGTCCTTATAGACGAGCATTTCTAGCCCTTCCGCTCCAGTATTAAGCCCACTACCTAAACTATTCCATACCTGAGCATTGGTAGTGAAAAATGAACAACTAAAAATGAAAAATGATATGGCAATGATGCATCTCATAACACACAAATATATTGTAAAAACATCATTTTGAGAAATAAAAAAGCCCCACATTTCTGTGAGGCCTTCTTAAGAATATTTAAGCAGTCTATTTTATAGAATCTACAACAGCTTTAAATGCTGCTGGGTGATTCATTGCTAAATCTGCTAATGTTTTTCTGTTTAATTCAATTCCAGAAGCGTTTAATTTACCCATAAACACAGAGTAAGACATACCGTGCTCACGAGCACCAGCGTTGATACGGGTAATCCATAATCCGCGGTAGTTTCTTTTCTTTTGTTTACGACCTGAATAGGCGTGTACTAAACCTTTTTCTAATAAGTTTTTGGCAACGGTTAATACGTTTTTACCACGTCCCCAATAACCTTTGGTTTGTTTGAAGATTTTCTTTCTTCTCGCTCTGGAAGCGACTGCATTTTTTGATCTTGGCATTTTGTTTTGTTTTTTGGTAGTTAGTGACGCATTTACTGCGTGCTTGTATTACTAAATACCGGGTTTTACATAAATTAAATTAAACCGAACCGAATTTTTTCAAATCAGATACACAATTGTAGCTTAATGTTGTTCACATCAGATTCGTGTACTAATGTGGCATGCGTTAAGTTACGTTTTCTTTTAGTGGCCTTCTTGGTTAAGATGTGGCTTTTAAAAGCGTGCTTTCTTTTGATTTTTCCGGTACCAGTTACCTTGAAACGTTTCTTGGCACTGGATTTTGTCTTCATTTTTGGCATCTTTCTGCTTTTATTTATTTTTTGTCTTGTAATTACTTCTTTTTGGGCACTAAAATCATGTTCATCTTTTTACCTAGCAATTGTGGCATAGCTTCTGGAACTGCTATATCCTCTAGTGCTTCGGCAAATTTTAACAACAACACTTGGCCTTGGTCTTTGTAAACAATGGTTCTTCCTTTAAAAAACACGTAGGCCTTTACTTTATCGCCATCTTTTAAAAATTTACGGGCATGGTTCAACTTAAAGTTAAAATCGTGCTCGTCTGTATGAGGTCCAAAACGGATTTCCTTTATAGAAACTACCGCTTGCTTGGCCTTCAATTCTTTTTGTTTCTTTTTTTGTTCGTAAAGAAACTTACCGTAGTCGGTTACTTTACAAACGGGCGGGTCAGCATTTGGAGAAATCTCCACAAGGTCTAGTTCCTTTTCTTCGGCAATGCGTAACGCCTCTCTAATGGAGTAAACCCCTTGTTCTATGCCTTCACCAACTAAGCGAACTTCTCTCGCTGTAATTTTTTCGTTAATCTTGTGAAGATCTTCTTTTATAATGCGCCCTCTTCTGGGTGGGCGGCTGTCATTTTGTAAAGCCAAATTATAATTAACTTAATGTTTTTTCTATCTCTTTTTGAATCAATTGCGCAAAACCTTCAATCGTCATTTCACCTAAATCTCCTTCACTTTGTTTGCGCACCGAAACCGTATTCTTTTCTGCCTCGTTCTCTCCCACAATCAACATAAATGGGACTTTTTGAACTTCAGCATCTCTAATTTTTCGACCTACTTTCTCATTTCTGTCGTCAATTAGCCCGCGAATATCGGAATTTTTTAGCAATTCCAAAACTTTTTCTGCATATTCATTGTACTTCTCGCTTACGGGTAAAATAGTGAATTGGTCGGGAGTTAGCCACAATGGGAACTTACCAGCACAATGCTCAATCAATACCGCTACAAAGCGCTCCATACTTCCAAAAGGGGCACGGTGTATCATTACAGGGCGATGTTTCTGGTTATCAGCCCCCACATATTCTAACTCAAAACGCTCTGGAAGGTTGTAATCTACTTGGATGGTACCCAACTGCCAACTTCTACCTAGGGCATCTTTCACCATAAAGTCTAATTTAGGTCCATAAAATGCCGCCTCGCCATATTCTACAACGGTTTTTAGTCCTTTATCAGCAGAAGCTTTAATAATAGCGGCTTCGGCTTTAACCCAGTTTTCTTCGCTACCAATGTACTTGCTTCTGTCCTCTTTATCACGTAGTGAAATTTGAGCCGTATATTCTTGAAAATCTAGTGCCTTAAATACATGCAGCACCAAATCAATTACTTTCTTGAACTCATCCTCAACTTGGTCTGGGCGGCAAAATAAATGCGCATCGTCTTGTGTAAAGCCACGCACACGGGTTAATCCATGTAACTCGCCACTTTGCTCGTAGCGATATACCGTACCAAACTCAGCATAGCGCACAGGTAAATCTTTGTACGAACGTGGTTTCGACTTATAAATCTCGCAGTGGTGCGGACAGTTCATGGGTTTTAATAAAAACACCTCATTTTCGGCAGGTGTATGTATGGGTTGGAATGAATCTGCTCCGTATTTTTCGTAATGCCCCGAAGTAACATACAATTCTTTGCTGCCAATGTGAGGGGTAATTACAGGCAAATAGCCGGCTTTTACTTGAGCTTTGCGCATGAAGTTTTCTAAGCGTTCACGTAGCATGGCGCCTTTTGGCAGCCACAAGGGTAAACCTTGTCCTACTTTTTGTGAGAACGTGAACAACTCCATCTCTTTGCCTAACTTGCGGTGGTCGCGTTTTTTAGCTTCTTCAAGTAGTGCTAAGTATTCTTCTAAATCTTTTTGCTTTAAGAATGTGATGCCATACACGCGTGTAAGCTGCTTGTTTTTCTCATCGCCACGCCAATAAGCACCAGCAATGTTTAGCAGTTTAACGGCTTTGATAAAACCTGTATCAGGGATGTGTGGTCCACGGCACAAATCGGTAAAATTGCCTTGAGTATAAAATGTAATTTGTCCGTCTTCTAAATCTTCTAACAACTCTAATTTGTAAGGGTCGTTTTTATCTTTAAAGTAAGCAATGGCTTCGCTTTTAGAAATCTCTTTACGGATGTACGGGTTTTTTTGGCGCGCCAATTCCAACATTTTTTCTTCTACTTTCTTTAGGTCTTTTTCTAAGAATTCGTAATCGCCAAAATCTACATCGTAGTAGAAACCATTTTCAATGGGCGGACCAATAGCCAACTTTACGCCTGGGTAGAAAAACTCTAACGCCTCTGCCATAAGGTGAGCCGATGAATGCCACATAGTAGCTTTGCCTTCTTTATCGTTAAACGTTAGCAAGTTCAAGTTAGCATCGGTAGTGATGGGGCGCGTGGCATCCCAAACTTCTCCGTTAACTTTTGCCGAAAGGACATTTCTTGCTAGCCCTTCGCTAATGCTTTTTGCAACGTCTAACCCTGATATGCCTGCTTCAAACTGCTTTACGCTACCATCGGGTAAAGTAATATTAATCATTTGTGTTT
>CAYVVI010000083.1:0-6737 GCA_964455265.1 uncultured Flavobacteriales bacterium
TCTTTGTAATGTCCTTTGCGTCCTTTTACGGCAGGGGCTAACACTAAAATTTTGTTTCCCGAATAGTTGCTTTGCACCAACTCTTTAATTTGAGCGTTGGTGTATTTTACCATTTCTTCGCCTGTGTTGTATGAATAGGCGTTAGCTCCACGCGCAAATAATAAACGCAAGTAATCGTAAACCTCAGTAATGGTGCCAACTGTAGAGCGTGGATTTTTACTTACGGTTTTTTGTTCGATGGAAATTACGGGGCTTAGTCCTGTGATTTGGTCAACTTTTGGGCGTTCCATGCTGCCTAAAAATTGGCGCGCATAGGATGAAAATGTTTCAATGTATCTGCGTTGCCCTTCGGCATAAATGGTATCAAACGCTAAGGATGATTTACCGCTACCGCTTAATCCAGTAATTACTACTAATTGGTTGCGTGGAATTTTTACACTAACGTTTTTAAGGTTGTGTTCGCGAGCGCCAACAACTTCAATAAAGCCATCTTCTATGTGGAATTTTTTTTCGGGCATTTTTCTGTGTGTCCGAAACATCAACAAAATAAACGGAATGAAAGTTTATCGTTTGAGTAGTTTTCGGAAAAATTTTGACTTTGTTGTAAAATAAAGTCCCGAAAATACTAATAAAATATAGGAACCGAATAGAATTGTATAGGTAGTTTTCCATTCGGGTATAAAATTGAAAATTAAGATACACAAAACAGCAGAAAATACGTTAATTCCTAAAAACAAAAACCCGATTTGACTATCACTCATTCCTAAATAAGACAAGTAGTGCGTGGTGTGGTCTTTACCCCCGACAAATGGTGATTGTTTTCTAAGTAATCGATTTATGGTAACGGTGGTGGTATCCGAAATAGGAAGAATGAAAGCTGTAGCCACTAAAATTAGTTTTTGCGGAATAGCAAAATCTGATGTAGGAAAGGGAGCATTCCAAAAATATTTTATACCGATAAACGCTAAAAATATACCTAAGAACTGACTGCCCGTGTCGCCCATATACATTTTAGAAGGGTGCCAGTTATGAAATAAAAATCCTATAAGAGCTGCTAATACACCAAACATTAGTAAAAAATCAAAGTAATCAATAAGGTTGTTGGTTGCTAAAAATAGAAGAGCAATAGTTATAATTCCTATAGAAGTTACTGTGGTAATGGCGTCCATGTTATCTAACATGTTTATGGAATTCATAATGCCTATAACCCACAGTACGGTGAGTATTTGATTTATAAGTTCATTTTCAAATGTGTTTATTGTAGTACCCGTAAGCACTAATGTTAGTCCACAAATAATTTGACCAAGGAGTTTTAAATAAGGATTGGTATTGTAAGCGTCATCAGCTAATCCTATTAAAAATCCTGCAGTGCAGGCAAATACTAATCCAATAAATGGTTTGTTTAAGAAAATTTCTTGTTGATTAAAAAAGATAGAGTAATAGGCAATAGACATCATAAATGCAATGAAAAAGGCGATGCCTCCAAGGGCTGGTTTGCTAACGCTACTCCACCTAACAATGGTAATGTTTTTATCTCTTGTACCTAAATTGGTTGAGAATTTGAGCAATATGGTATTCATCATAACTGTAAACAAAAGCATACAGATGAAAAATCCTGCGAGGGTTATAAAAAGATATTGGTTGTCAAACATAGTTCTCTAAAAAGGACTCACAAAAGTACTAAAAGGTTGCGCGAGTTTGTCTTTTTCAGATAATATTTCTTGAGAAACACCCCAATTGATGTTCAATAAAGGGTCGTTATAAAGAATAGAACCCTCTGAAGTTTTGTTGTAATAGTTGGTGCATTTATAGGAGAATATGGTTTCGTCTTCTAATGCAGAAAAGCCATGAGCAAAACCCTCTGGAATCCAAAACATCAATTTATTTTCAAAAGAGAGTTCAATGGAAAAATGCTGCCCATAAGTAGGCGAATTTTTACGTATGTCAACGGCAATATCTAAAGCGCTTCCTTTAACAACAGACACCAATTTTCCTTGGGCATAGGGAGGAGATTGAAAGTGCAAACCTCGCACCACGTTTTTTTTAGAGATAGAAATATTGTCTTGAATAAACGTTACGTTAGTGTTTGTTACTTTTTGAAATTCATTTAAGTTAAACGATTCAAAAAAAGCACCTCTCTCATCAGAAAAAACGGTTGGTTTAATAATTAATAAACCTTGTATGGGTGTATTAATTGCTTCCATTATTTTTTACTTCCATCTTCATAATATCCACCATAACCGTAGCCATAACCGTAGCCATAACCATAATCGTAACCATAGCCATAACCATACTTAGAGCGTTTAGTAATGTTTACTCCGTTTAGTACTACAGATAAATTTTTAACACCATTTTCGGTAATGATGCGTTCAATATTTTTTATGAAAGGATACTTGCTATAGCCAGAACGAACAATATAGAGTGGGTAGTCTACTTGTTTAATGATGTGTACACCATCTGTTACTAGTCCGACTGGAGGATTATCAATAATTACAAGGTCGTATATTCCTTTTAGTTTTTCAATAATTTTTTCAATCATTCCGTTAATGATTAACTCAGATGGGTTAGGAGGAACGGGACCAGCTGTGATATAATCTAGATTTTGTAAATCACTATGTTGGATACATTCTATAACATCATCTCTTCCAATAAGAACAGTACTCATACCACGGGTATTATCACCACCAAAGCCTAAGTGAATTTTTGGTTTACGCATGTCTAAGTCAATAATCACAACTTTTTTACCAGTTAGCGCAATAATACCACCAATGTTGATGGCTACAAATGTTTTTCCTTCTCCAGATATGGTTGAAGTTACCGCTAATGTCTTAGAGCCAGGTGCATTAGATATAAATTGAAGGTTGGTTCTTAAGTTTCTGAATGATTCTGAAATAATAGATTTTGGGCGTTTATCTACAATTAATTGAGAAACGGCAGTTTTTTCTTTGTTGCTAGGAACAATACCTAAGATATTTATAGGTACTCCGCAATTTTTTGTTATGTCGTTTACACCTAAAATTTCATTATGTAAAAAGTAACGAATAAGAACAAATGGGAACGAAACTATAACAGCAAAAACCATCCCAATAGAGTATATCAATCCTTTATTAGGAGAAATTGGTGAAGTTGGCAATTGAGCAGACTCAAGTATTTGGTGATTAATAGTAACGCCAATTTTTGTTAATTCATATTCCGTTTGTTTCTCTAATAATATAGTGTAATACTTATTGTTTAGTTCATGTTTTCTTACAAGTTTTTGGTAGTCTAATTCATTTTCTGGAGGAAGAATATTTCCTTCAAGTTGGTCTATTTTATGAGACACTTGTTTATACTCGTCTTGAATTTTGTCTTTTAATGCAGTAATAGTTTTTTGTATAAGGTCTATTTGTTTTTCAATTCTAGTGTCGAGGGAAAGTATGTTTTCATTTTTTGTGGTTGTAATTCTTAGACTTTGATCTCTTGATTGCAGCATTTTTTGCAAAATCTTAACTTGTTCAACCACATTTTCTTGGAAGTTTGCAATCATTAAACTAGGTAAAATTTCGTGTACATCTTCTAATGTTTTTCTCGGATTATTAACTAATTTTTGAATACTTTTTAATGTTTGTAATTTAAAATTTAAGTCCAAACTTTGTTCTTCAAACTTAGTAAGTTGCGATACATCTGCTTCAACTTTAAAATCGGTGGTGATGTTGTTTTCTTTTTTAAATTCTTTAATCAGTTTTTCTGTAATTAGCATTCTACTTTCAACAGAGTCTTTTTGACTATTAAGGAAAACCAGAACATTTTCCGAACTTTCGGTTTGTCTTTTCCTGTCAAAGTCTATGTAAGATTCAATCATAGCATTTACATAATCTTTTGCTATAAAAGGATTGGTGTGCTTAAAGCTTAATACAATAGAACTCGCAAGTGGATTAAATATCATAACATTTAGTCCTGACTTATAGCTTCTAACCAAATTTTCAGTAGTATTAAAAATGAAAAATGATTTACCAGAGTCGTAGTCAAGATCAAATTTTGATTTATCTGGAATAGAAATGGTTGCTTCGAAGTGAGGAGTGCTTATTTTATTTTTTATGACTTCTGCAGAAAATGTTTCCATACCTAGCGTATAGCTAATGCTTAAGTTGTTGCCGTCTTTAAGCAAATGAATCGGGGTATTAAAAATAGAAGAATCTATTATTAACTGATTTTCTATAAAATATGAAGAGTATTTGTATTTTTCTTCTGTTAAAATATTTCCTTGAATATAGTATCCCACTTTTAATGGTAGTCTTTCTATGGCTTTTGCTGCCATTAATTCTGATCGAAATACTTCAAGCTCTGAATCAAGACTACTTTGCTCGTCCATGCCGTAAAAGAAATCTCTTCCTCCAAAAATCTGTTTCGACTTGTTCTCTTTACTTATTTGAAAATTTAGCTTTGATTCATAAATAGGAGTAGAGTATCTTATCAATAAAAAGCAACTTATTCCTGATAGTATAAAGAATAGTGCAATCCATGGAAGACTTGTAAATAGGGTTCTGAGAAGTAGACTTAAGTCTATTGCCTTTGCTGTTCCAGATGTTTGTATCTGATTTTCCATTACTTAAGATTCTGTAAGGTAAGATAGATAATAAACAGAGAGGATATCAAACTGAGAATAGGGGTAACCTCTTGCAAAATTTCTTGTGCTATTTGTGGTACTGGTTCTACATAAATTATGTCATTTGCCTGAACAAGCATATCTGCATATTTTACGCCCGATATATCCGATAAATCTATAAGATATACTTCTCTTTCTTTACCAATGGTTCGTATAAGTTTAATCTTATTTGCTTTTCCTCTTTGGTTGATTCCACCGGCTAAAGCAATAGCTTCTAATAACGTAGTGTTGTTATTCATGATAGGGATAACCTGAGCATCTCCACCACCACCAGGAAAAACGAATACTCTTCTGTTTACCACTACTAATTGTACGTAAGGTTCAACATAAAATTCTGAGTAGAGTTCTTCTAAATATTTTTCTGCTTCTTTAATGGTCTTACCCACTATATTTACGTAATCTATTATAGGTAATTTAACCTCGCCATTTTCATAAATAGGATAAGTAATAAAGTTTCTACCAACTCCCATTACAGTACCACCTCGTTCTTCTGCACCAGATGAAATGTCTATAATCAAAAACCCTTTATTGGCAAACAAACGCATTTCAAGTAAGTCGTTTGGACTCAAAACATATTCGTAGTTATTATCTTTTGGAATTGTGTCGTAAACAAAAGCGCGATCAGTTTTTAGCATTAAATCGCTATTTATGTAGCAACTTGTTTGGGTTAATCCAACAGCTATTGCGAATAGAATCAGTATGTTTTTCTTCATTTTAAAAGTACTTTGAATTACAAAGTTAATTAATTACTTATTTATTTTCCAAATTTATTTTGCTTTTTTTGGAGTAAATCGGTGTAGAGTAAGTCCAAATCTCTTATTAACCTCTGATAACTAAATTTTTCTAAAATAGCTTCTTTACCTTTATCAGACATAGATTTTCTAACCTCATCATCTTCAATTAACGAAAATAAATTCGTGGTAAATGTATCAATATCTTTCACAGCCGATAAACGTCCTGTTACATTTTCTTCAACAATGTCTTTAACACCCCCCACATTGGTTGAAATTACAGGTTTTCCTGCTGCTTGTGCCTCTATTAAACTTACGGGAGTACCTTCATTTTTTGAAGTGAGTGCCACAATATCTAGTCCTGCTAATGCCCAATCCACTTGTTTTATCCATGATGTGAAAACGATGGTAGCATTTAGGTTTTTACTTTCTGGTGTTTCTATTTCTAAATTTTTAGAAGAGCAATAATCTTGTAAATCGTTCATTAGTTCACCATCGCCAATAATGAAAAATTTGAACGTGTTTTTTGGTTTTAGTTTTACAACTCTTTCAATCGCATCAATAAAAAAACGATGGTCTTTAATGGCTGTTAGTCTTCCTATTATCCCTACACAAACGGTATTCTCGTCAATGTTATAAGTACTTCTAAATGATTTTCTTTTTTCTTCTTGATTACTTGTGAATTTTGAAAAATCAAACCCAAGTGGAATAATAGTGGTTTTAGATTCTTTACAAATTTTATGTTCTTTGGTAATTTCTCTTTGTTGCTCTTTACTCAGCACAATTATTTTGGAACTTATTCTAGCTAAATAACGCTCCATGTTTTTATAGAAAGATGTTTTTGCCTTTCCGAAATAAGAGTGAAATACGTGCCCATGATACGTGTGAATAATTACTGGAACATTCATTGCTTTTGCCGCTAACCTGCCAACACCACCAGCTTTTGCAGAGTGAGTATGCACAATATCTGGTTTAAATTCTGCAATGATTTCTTTTATTTTTTTGTAGGCCTTTCTATCTTCTTTAAAACTTAGGGCGCGTTTCATTTCAGATAAAACCATAGGTTTTAATCCCATTTCTTCAAGCCAAAATAGTGAGCTGTCTTCACCAGGTTCTTTATCCCCGCCAATTATCATCGTTTCGTAATTGCTTGGTAAATGCTTAGCAATTATAGCAGCATTAGATACTTGCCCACCTATATTAAAACGATTAACTATTATTAAAACTCTTGGCATTTATGGCTGATTGTAAGTGGAGTCAAAAGTATTCATATTTTACAAGAAGTACCTCCCCTTATCATGTTTTATCTTTTTTTCATCCATCATAAAACGGAGGGCTTCTATTATCAGACTTTTTTTCTC
>CAYVVI010000084.1:0-6694 GCA_964455265.1 uncultured Flavobacteriales bacterium
CCTTTCGCGATCACTACAAACAAAAAGAGCGTGTTGAATTTCAACACGCTCTTTTTGTTTTTCTAACCTATACTTATTGTTTGATAAATTTGCTTGTAAAGTTATCGTTATTGTTTTGAATACTTATAGTATAAACACCACTAGGCAATGTAGATACATCTATTGAGTTATTAGAAACTCCTTCTTTAACGATAGCACCTAATGCATTTGTGATTTTAAAGTTTGCATTTGACAAATTGATGAATAATAAATCTTGTGTAGGGTTTGGATAAACACTTACCATCATTTTACTTTTATTAATGATTGATAGTAAATTTGGTATAAGCACTTCATCAATAATGTGAACTACACCATTTTCAGCAGTTACATTTGCTGTAGTTACAGTCGCATCATTTATTTTAACACCGCTTGTTAAATCAACGGTAATGTCTTGTCCATTTAATGTTGTAACATTTCCATTAGTTAAGTCAGTTGATAAAACTGTTCCTGAAACAACGTGGTATAGTAATATTTCAGAAAGACTAGATAAAGCCAAAATTCCATTAATATCAGTTCCAAGTTCAGTTGCTAAATTATCAAAAGCTGTATTTGTTGGAGCGAATACGGTGTATTCTACAAGTGGATTTGTAAGTGCAGGAAGTAATTCTGCAGTTACTACAGCAGTTGCAAGTGTTGTAAAACCATTGTCTAAAGCTATATCTACAACCGTTTCATTAGGTAAAACCACAGCATCTAAAATATGTACAACACCATTGTCAGCATTAACGTTTGCTGTTGTTACTTGAGCGTGGTTTACAAACACATTTCCATTTGATTTTTTTGTAAGTTTTAATGTATTGGTTGAACTTAGAGGATCTACAATGTCACCATTATTAATGTCATCGGCTAATACTTTAGCATTTAATACATGGTAAGTCAATATATCTGCAAGATTTGGTAAAGCTAATAACCCATTGATATCTGTACTTAAGGCTGAAGCTAAATCATCAAAAGCTGTGTTTGTAGGAGCAAATACTGTTAAGCTTGAAAGTGGATTAGTGAGTGCAGGTAATAATTCAGCTGTTATTACTGCTGTAGCAAGATAAGAGAATCCATTGTCTATAGCGACATCTACAACAGTTTCGCTTGGTAATAATACTGCATCAATAACATGTACAACTCCATTATCTCTTACAATGTCTGCAACAGTAACCAACGCATGGTTAGCATAAACGCTACCACCCGATGTTTTGGTCATTTTAATTGTGTTTGTTGTACTTAGAGGATTTGCTATTAAGCCGTTTGTAACAGCTGATGAAGCTACCTCAGAACCTAAAACATGGTAAAGTAAAATGTCATTAAGGTTTGGCAAAGCCAATAATCCGTTAATATCTGTTCCTAATGCTACAGCAAGCGCATCAAATGCTGCATCTGTTGGAGCAAATACTGTTAATGAAGCGGATGAATTTTGCAAGTCATCATCTAAATTTTCCTGAATGAGGGCTGCTTCTAAATAAGTGTGATTTGCACTTGGAGCAATTACGTCATCAAAGACATTGGTTTGAGCACTTATAGTGTAGCTCGATAATAATAGTAACCCTAGTACTATTGATTGTTTAATTTTGGTAGTAATTGTTTTCATAATTTATTTTGTTTAATGATTTATAACAAAAGTTAAACAAAACATAAATTATAATGTTCAGTAAAAAGTTTAATTTTTTTCTAAATTATTCGTAAAACTCTCCAGAAGCCCAGATAACGCCTACCTTAGAAATTTCATATTTACTGATAAGTTCAATTAATTTTACTTGAGCATCTATAAAACCAATTTCGCGAGAGTTTACAAGAAATAAGGAACTTTCGCCCAATGAAAATTTTTGTTTTTCTCCCTCAAGCAGTTGTTGGTAGTTATTTACAGCACTATTAAAAAGAGTAATCTGTTTACTCAAATTTTCTTGCTCGTTAAAATATTGCTGAATTTCATTTTTAACTTCTAATATTTTCTGTTGCTGATTAAATTCCGTATCTAAAATTTTAACTCCTGTTAGTTTTAGTTCGCCCCTTTGTTGTCTTAAAAGTATAGGGAAGCTAAACTCTATTCCCCATTTATAGTTTTGAGGAGATAATTGACTTAAATAGTTAGAACCAATCGGCTCGTTGAGTAAATTGTAGTTAAGGTTCAACTTTGGTTTAAGCATTTCGGTTTTTAGCTTTCTTTCAATTTCTAATGATTGAAGCTTGTAGTCGTATAGTTGAATTAGTGGATGAGTGGCTTCTATTTGAGTTAAAATTTTTGTAATGCTATCTTGTGGAATAGTTGTAACATTTGGAATGGATGTATAATTTATTGGAACAAGACTATCTGTTATTTCTAATGGCGTGTTATTCTCAAACCATAAATAGTTAGAGAGTTCCAATTTGGCATTTTTGTACAATAATTCATATTGGTTTTTTCCCATCTGGCGGGTTTGTACTTGAATGTATGCCTCCAAGGTATCAATAGCTGGGTTATCACCAAAAATAAAACTTTGTTTCACACCCTCAAAACGCGTTTGTGCCAATTCTACAGATTCTTCATAAATTTTAAGTTGATTGTAAACTTCTACCCATTTCCAATAGTGTTTAATAGCTTCAAAGTATAAATCATTTAGAATCGCTTTGCGTTCTGCCTCGGTAGATTCGGCATAAATTTTTGCTTGTTTAAGTTGAGCTCTTCGGTTATCAATAAACAATCCTTGTCCAATTGGTACTGAAATTCCTCCATACCACAAACCACCTAATGGTAAATTGTTTTCTGGGTTTAGAAATATACCTCGGTTTTGGTCATAGCCCGTTTTTAATTCAATACCATACCATGTTGGTACTTTTAAACCTGTATTTAAAATTCTGAAATATTCTTTGTCATCAAATTGTTTATTGTCAAAATAGGTAAATAGGTAAGGGTCAAAATTTCCTCGCGCTCTTCGTATAGTATTTTCTCCTTGAGTTTTTAATAAGTCAGCTTGTTTAACAACAGGGTGATACTGCTTTACAAACCAAATAAATTGCTCAGGAGTAAATACAGTTTGGGCAGCAAGAGATTTAGTTAAAAGAGCAAATACTATGTAGAAAAATAGTTTTTTCATTTTATTTTTTTGCTTCGCTTATAGTTTGTTTTGGAGTGTAATAGTCTGGTGGGAAGCCATTAATTTGACGCCATAATTCGTACCAAATAGGTACATCGTTTAGCAATGCCATATTGTTAGTTCCTGCACCTGGACGAATAGGAGAGGGCCAAGGATGGTCGTTAGGGTCTTGCGCAACAAGAATTCTGTATAAACCATTTGGACTAATAAAGTTATCAATTGCTACAACCGTTCCTCCAAAAGTTCCGAAACTTAAATTGGGCCATCCTGAAAACACCACTGCAGGCCATCCATCAAATTGAATGCGTACATGTTTGCCTAATTTCATCAGTGGTAAATCCATTGGTTTTATGTACATCTCCACTGCTAATTCATAATCAGAAGGCATAATGCTTATAATTTCTTCACCCTCTTTTATAGTTTCTCCAATACCAACTTGTATGGCTTTTGTTATATACCCATTTTGTGGAGCAGTGATGTAATATAATCCTGTTCTGATGGAGTAATTCATGTACTGATTTTGAAGTTTTGTAACTACGGCTTCTGCATCGTACATATTTGACATTGCAGCGTATTTTTCCGATTCTGATTTTGATATTTTGTCTTTAAAATCTGCTGTAATTGATGATAATTCAATTTTAGCATTGATATACTCATTTCTACTAGTGAGCAGGTTGCTTTCTTCAGAAATTAATGCAGCTTGTGTTTTTTGCAACTGCATTTTTCTTGTTTCCAAATCTGTTAAAGACTTTAGCCCTTGCTTATAAAGTTCTTCCATACGCGATAGCTGTTCTTTAGCAATGTTAAAGTTGATTTTAGCCGTTTCCAAATCAATACTATCTGCAATAATTTTTAATCGAGCTTGTACCAACTTGTTTCTTGCCTGCTCCATTTTTAGTTTTTGAGATTGAATCAAAGCATCTACTTGAGAGTCGAGTGCTTTTACTTTCTCCATATAAGATGAAACGGTAAGTTCTTTGGCTTTTAGTTGTTGGTCGGTACGCGCTAATAGGTCTGGGTCAAAATATTCATCTTTTACCTCTGATATGAATAAAATGGTATCTCCTTTTTTCACGAACTCACCTTCTTGAACATGCCATTTTTCAATTCTTCCAGCTATAACACTGTGAATAGTTTGCGGACGGTGTTCTGGCTTAAGTGTAGTTACATATCCTCTTGCACGTACGTTCTGTGTCCATGGTAAAAATATAGTTATAAAGGCAACTGAAGAAAAAACGATTAAAAGTTTAAGAAGTACTTTGCTGTAGTGCCTACTATTAACCAAGACTAAACTGCTATAGTTTTCTTGTATGTTTTCTTTTATTTTATTGAGCGTTATGTTTAGCATAGAACAAGTTATTTAGATAGTTCGGTAATTGACTCAATGTGCCCATCTTTTAATACAATTTCTTTATCAATGTAATTGTAAACTTCATGGTCGTTAGAAATAATTACAGTTGTCCAATTATTATTTTTGTCAAATAAAAAGTTGATGATTTGTTCTTTTTCATGCTGACCAATACCTGTAAAAGGTTCTTCTAGTAAAATTAATTTTGGTTTGTCGGCAATACATCTTGCCAAGAGTATTTTTTTAGCAACACTTTTTGGAAGTTTTTTGCCTTCAGGGTCAATAATGGTATTTAAACCATCAGGAAGTTGATTAATGAAATCTTCTAGAAAGAGATTTTTTATTGCCCAGTGTGCGTTCTCTAAAGTGGCTCTATCTCTATGCATGGTAATGTTTTCCATAATGGTTCCGTGAAACATTTGTTCATGAGAAAGGCAATCGCCTATTACCGATCTTAAATCTGATGGGTTTAAGTTTTTTAATCCTATTCCGTTATAGCTTATGCTCCCTTTTTCTATTATGTATAAGCCCGCCATCAAGTTAAGTAAGGTAGATTTTCCTGAGCCATTATTACCCGTAATAAGAACGCGCTCACCAGATTTTATATCTAATGAAACATCGTTAATAGTCTTTTTCCCGTAGTTGGGATAAGTGAAATCAAGCCCCTTAATGGAAAGAGACAACCCGTTTTGTAGATTTGTTTGTGATATTTCTTCTCCACTAGTTTTCTCTAATTCCAAATCTACCACAAGACTAATTTTCTCTAAAGAAGTAAGCACATCATAAATGGTTTCTAAACTTAGAATCAATTTTTCTACAGATGCTAACACCATAATGATGATGATTTCGGCTGCAACAAACTGTCCAATGTTCATCATTTGTTCCATTACTAAAATTCCACCAAGAATTAGCAAACCTGCAGCAATTAGAACTTTAAAAACTATCATTAAAGAATATTGTGATACCAAAACTTTAAAGTGGTTTTCACGTTCTTTTAAATAATTATTTACATGCTCATCTGTTTTTGTAAGTGGTAAATTTGTTTTACCCGCCAACTTAAATGTGCTGCTTGTTCGAGCTAATTCTTCTAACCAATAAGCCACTCTATATTTATGGTTAGATTCCTGAATACTTGTTTTTAAACCAAGTGGTGCTGTAAATTTAAAAATGGCATATACCAGCAAAATCAAAATCAAACTAAAGATGATGAAGAATGGGTGGTATAGAGAAAGTAGTATCAATCCAAAAATTACTTGAAGCGCAGAAGATGATGTGTCGAGAAGTAATTTAGATAGTCCTTTTTGTAGTGTAATGGTATCGAAAAATCTGTTCATTAATTCTGGTGCATAATGTCTGTAAAGTTCTTCCATTTTTATGCGAGGCGTTCGATAAGCAAATTCAAATGCAGAACGCGTGAAAATTTTTTGTTGTAGATTTTCTGTAATACGTAACTGATAAATCTGCAAAACACCAGAAAAGGCGATACCTGCAAGCACAAATACCACTAACACAATCCACGAACTATTTACTTGCCCCCCTTGAATTAAATTTATAATGGCTTGTATGCCCAGAGGAAGAGATAGCGCAATAATTCCATTAAAAATAGCGAAAATATATACATTCCCAATGTCTTTACTATCGGGCTTAAGAAGCATCCAAAAGCGTTTTAGAGGGCTTAATCTTTGATCCATAATTATTGATTAATTGAGCTGAATACTATTTTTTTGTAAAACTCTACAATGGCATCTTTACCTTTGATTTGATTTGTTAATGAAGGCAAATGTTCTGTAAAAAATCTTTGACTATGCGCACCTTCAATCACTGTTGAAACAAGCATTTGAGGGTACTTATATTTTGGATTAATTTCAGTTATCATTTCGCTTACGTTTGCCACCAATTGTTTGTATGCTTTATAGGCACCAATCTTATTGTCTTCATCTACCTCATGATTCATATAAGCTTTTGACGACTCACTTACAACTATTTTGTGAAGCTTTGGTTCATTTATTATGCTAAAATTATTGTCTTTTTTTACATCTTCGGTTAGCAAGTTTATGGCAATTTCTAGTTTGTCTTTAGGTTTTAAATTAAGCGTATTTATGGTTATTTTATAGTCCATCCAACTCCAATACCAGTTTGCTAAGTATAAAAGTATTTTGTGCTTACTTTCAAAATAGCGATATATGCTTGCTTCGGTAGAATTAATTTTAACAGCTAATTTTTTTAGCGTAAAATTTTCAAA
>CAYVVI010000085.1:0-6587 GCA_964455265.1 uncultured Flavobacteriales bacterium
ACAGATGCTATAACCGAACCTTATGTTGTAGATGGCAGCAAATGCATTTCGTATTTTACCATAGAGCTAAAAGACAATTTACCCAGCGACTATAAAGGGAAATTTGAAAATTGGGCATTTGGCTGCGATATATGCCAAGATGTATGCCCATGGAATAGGTTTTCTTATCCTACCAAAGAAAATCGGTTTAAACCTTCAGAACAACTAAAAGGGATGACCAAATCGGATTGGGAAGAAATAACCCATCAGGTATTCTCCGAATTATTCAAAAAATCCGCAATCAAGCGCACAAAATTTGAGGGACTAAAGCGAAATATCGACTTTTTACGCCAAAGCTAACGCAGAGAAAGTTTCGGTAATTTCTTTGCTATATATTTTGCCAAATCTATTAATGCACCAATCTCTTAGCGCTTTTAATTCGTCTTTATTTAGCCAAGTGGTTGCTTTGGCTAGTTCTTTTTTAAAAAGCGCTCTATCGAAGCTTACTTTTTGGAGTATTTCTTTACAAAGTTCAAGCATAACACAGAAGGTTTTTGTGTTTAATGGGATGATGAAATTACTAAACAAAAACAGCAAAAGCAATAAATAGTTGATGTACTTATTAACAGAAGGTGTTTAAAACTGGTACGAAACACCAAGAATCAGAGAGGAGTTGTAGTGGCCTCTGTTTAAACGGAAACTACCGCCAACATAAGGTCTGGTGTAGTGTAAAGAGTGTTCAAATTGGGTGATGAGTTGCATCTTGGTAAATAGTTGAAAACGCGCACCAATGTTTCCCGCTACTTCCAAACGTCTAAATCCGTTTGAGGTAAAAATAGGGCCATTTTCATCTTCCTCTTTTGTAGAAATTAGATAGCCCGTTGCAATACCTGCAAAATAGTCTATGCCATTTTTTCTAAATGTGTAGTAAAACGGAACGTGCACATAGTTCATGGTTAATCTATAAAGACGTGTGTCTCCATTTTCAGGGTCGGGTGGTTTCAGGGCTCCTTTTTGTATAAAACGAACACCAAGACTCCATGAAAACAAGGGATTCAGACGCTTTGAGTACTGAAACTCTCCCCAAATGCCTGGTTTGTTAAAGTTTTTGCCAACAGAGCCCGTTAAACTTGAAGCGCTAAGCCCTGCGGAGAGTTTGTAGGAATGTTCTTTGTCTATATCACTTTGTGCAAAAGCAGCTGAAGTAAACAGAATTAAAATATAGAGAAACAGTTGTTTCATTAAAACACTACATCTTCTACTATTACTTGATAAATTTCGTAGGTGCTTCTGTTCATTACAAAAGCAACTATAGCCATATCCGTTTCTTCAATGGTCGCCACTTTATTCATTTCATTTAGACCATTTATTACCAAGCCTGTTTTTTTCTCACCAGCTGTTAAAGCTCCGTGGTTTTCGCCCCATATTTGAGAAATATTGCCTACCAAAATATTGTGATGTTTGTAGTCATCAATTTCAACGCCACCAGCATCAACTTGTTCCGAGATAAATTCTTTTTCCATTAACAAAACAACTACTCTTGTGTTTTCATCAAGATTTTGTATTGCCTCAAGTTCATAATGCACAAAAATTCCTTTTGTTTCTGGATAATAGTTGTATTTTATTTGAATATTGGCTTTTAAATCATTGGCAGATAAAATATCATTTACTTTAGTTTCCCAAGTACCTGTAGAGTGGTTCCAAGGCGTGCCCTCTTGTGAGATGGTTCTACTTATCATACCAGCAGGATTGCCAATCATACCAGCTATTTGCTCCGCATAAGTTGTTCCTGCCTCTGTTCTAAAATCGTGAGAAAATCGTGGGTATTCAGAATCTCCTGATTTCGATGGTTTTTGAAAATTTGAACCAATAGGACCTGCATGAACGCTAAGCACAAAAACTCTTCCAGAATTAGCAGATTCAATGTCTTTAGCTTTTACAGCAGCAGCAGGGCAGTTGTTGCATTTGTGTCCCGTGTAGTCTTCTAGCAATACATTTCTATTTGTGTTTGTATTGGCGCTAAACGTGGGATTTAGTTCATAATCATCAGGGTTGCCTGGAAAATATTTTTCAATTAATTTTTCTATAGATGTTTTTTCGATGATTGGATCATCTACTTTTTCGCAACTCATTATTATAAGTAATGCGAGTAAAGTAAGGATGCTATGTTTTACTGTTTTCATAATCGTTAAAAACTATGTGTGAATGTAAATGTTACCCCATTTGATGCAGGCACAGGTCTGCATATACCTCCTATACAAAAAATACCTGCTCTTTGTTTACCAAAATTTACAGTAAATCTTGTAGAATGATGAATATAACCAATAGACCCTAATGGATAGTGAGTACGTTTGCTTTCATCTGGATTTCCGTAATTGTATTGGTTCATCACCGCAAAAAACCATCCTGGTGAAATGCTGTATTCTATCACTGCTGTAGCCCAGTTACCTAAATCTTGTTCTGTCCACAAGGCTTGTAATTCTGTTCTAACAGAGTGTTTTTTATTTATTTTATAAGTTACATCAACCACACCAATGTGCGTGTATATGTAGCCATTGTATTTGGTTACAGGATTGGCAAATGGATTAAAAATAAAGTTGAAGTAGTTAATGTTTCCTGATATTTTTTGGTTAATTTTTTTCTTGATTTCAATGTTGATGTCTTGAAAAAAGATGCTGTCCATGTTCGCTCCAAAAGGCGTTGTAGTATATCCTAAGCGTTTTTCACCTGGACTAAAATCATCTAAAATTGTTCTGTTTATATCGTAGGCAATGGCATAGTTGGCGTTTATCATTGTGCCATATTTACCTCCAAGTTTGGTATCTTTTTTTATTTTATAGATGACATCAACTTGATAAGCGACTTCACCAGTAGGAACAGTAGCATAAGGATAAAGCGTGGCAGCTAAATTATAGGTATGAGTTTTCGTTAATGCAGGTAAATAGTTAATGAATAAGTCTGTATTTAGTGCATCTCTATCTGAACGAAAACTCATATTATCAATAGATTTTGCTTGTACAGTAATTCCTAAACCTTTTGTAGAATAGCCAGCATTTAAAAAAACACCATGTCCTTGATTGTAGATGTATTGATATTTTTGAAGAGCACTATTCGATGCAGACGGATCATTTTCTTTTACTACATATTCAGAGTTGAGGTAGAAATTTTTATACGCAACATTAAGTCGCCCACCATAAGAGCCCACATTTTCAGGAATGATTAAACTATCGCTTGCTGCCGCTTGATATTTGCTAACTAATGAACCTCCTAACGATACTTTTAATTCAGATTCTTTGAATTTTTTTACTAACTCGTTAATAGATATTTCACCGTCAAATCCTCTTACTATACCGGGACCATAATCAACCGTGTTGTTAAAACTAAAACGCTGTTTACCATAAACTCCTTTAAGCGTTACGGCATTAGTAGGTCTATAAATTATTCTTACGCCATCTAGTTGGTTTTCTAAACCAAGCATTTGTTCTTCATAAGTTCTTAAAAGCATTCCGGAACCAAATTGCTCGTAGATGCTACCTAAAGTTACGTCTACTTTATCATCTGCGTATCGGGCATAACGATAGCCAATACCACTTCCGTTAAATCTTTGAGGATATCCTAACAAAGCAGGAAGATACGATTCAAAGCGCACGCCAGCTGAAAAATTTCCACGAACATAGTTTACGTTTGCAAACGTATTCATCGCCATAATTTCTTTTGGCGCCTGAGCAGCAATGGTGCTATCGTTGGTATAATACTGAGCAATAGTTTGCACATTTCCAGTTATAGAACCAGAGTTGTTTTCTTGTGCAAAATTTGTGTTTACTAATGTTGTGAGAGAGAGAAGAAGAGCAATTTTTTTCATTTAAGCAACGCTTATTTATTGACTAATTTTTTAATTTGTTCGTATAGTTCATCTTCATCACCTGGTGAGTAGTTGTTGTGTTGCCATACAATATTGCCTTCACCGTCTACCAAAAATGTATGAGGAACATTATTAACACCCATTGCACGTTTAAAATCACCATTTGGGTCGAGTAATATGTCATACTCCCAACTAGCGCCATTTACGTGAGGTTTTACGCGGCTTTTAGTACGTTGGTCATCTACAGAAATGGCAATAATTTTTACACCTGTTTCTTCTTGCCATTCATCATATACTTCGGCAATGGTATTAAGTTCTTTTTTGCAAGGAGAGCACCATGTAGCCCAAAAATTAATAACCATGGGTTTGCCATCATTTGAAAGTTCTGCTGTGTTTACCATTTTGCCATCCATATCTTCTAATTTTACAGATGGAATTTTTTTATTTACATCTGATGTAAATGCTGTAAGAAAGATAAATGTTGCTGCGAAAAAAAAGATGTTTTTCATGTTACTATTTTTTGTTATGTACTAAGTAATTCAACTTTCGTGCCTAAGTAAAAAAAAAGCCACGTATTCGTGGCTTTTTTTTGAAATATGAAAGATTATTTGCTAACAGTAAGTTTTTGGGTTAATACATTGTCGCCCATTTTAATGGTTACAAAGTATAATCCACTTTCTAATTGGTTTGATTCTAAAGTAATTTTTTGAGAACCATTCACCGAACCCAGATTTTTAGAAATCACTTTTTGACCAATAGTGTTTACAACATCAACCGTTACAGTTGATAAAGTAGATACATTAAACTCTAAAGTAGCATCACCAATTGTAGGGTTAGGGTATAGTTTTACGGAAGTGTTGGTCAAGTTCTGAACAGATAAGGCACTTGTAAATTCACCTGCTGCAGTTTTTCTTTTCCAGTTACCACTTGCATTAACGTTCATAATTAAATCATTTGCACCAAAATCAGTTTTGTATACTCTAAAGTAGTTGTTAGAACCCCAACCATCACCGTAGGTATCAAGAATTTCAAACTGATAACAGTCAGTGCCTAATGGCAAGCTAAACTCTTTAACATTCACTTTACTTTTCTCTAGTTTTCCAGATTGCTGAACAACCGTTCCGGCACTATTTCTTAATTTCCAAGTAGATTCAGTATCTCCGTAGCTATCAACTTTTGCCTCAATACGCACACTCGTCACATCAGATACAAGGGTTGAACCAGTAAAATTAGTTGTTAGCGAATTGTCTGTGTTATCTTCATCAGAAGTGTCATTAGGGTCTTTAAGCTCCACTAATAACTGGTTGCTTGGAATGTAGGTGAAATTTGAAGCAGGTACAGTCATCGCTTTTTTCTCAGAGTTAGCAAGGGTACCATTCCAAGTGTTAGAATTTACAGCACCATTTACGCCATACTCATATGTAAATTTTGTAAGAGCATTACCACCTTTATTTCCAAACAATATTTTTGGAGATAAAGATCCATTGATGTCAACGCAATTTTCATCGGCATTAGAAAGTGCATAAATGATGCTAACATTGTCTGCATGAGGGAAATTTGTGAACATTGGTTTTGCTTTAGTAGCAGTAATAATTTCTCCTTTGTCTGTTTTAGATATGTAAGCAAAAACTTTAATTGCACCAGCTTCTAAAGCAAATGTGCTAAATGAAGCAGGTAAGGTTATTTGTTTGGTTACAATAGCTGTAGAACCAGCAGTTGTAGTTGTAATAGGGTCACCCCAGGTTCCAGAAGAAGGAAGCGGTGTTACATTGGCTCTGAAACACTCGTCAAACTCATACAATTCTATTTCTGAAATAAAAACTTTTGCAGGGTTATAGGTGTTAGAGTTGTATTGGTAAGCGGGAAAGTTGTCTTGATAATAACCAATGTGTAAGTAGTTGGTTGCATTTGCTTCATCAGCTGTATAATAATATTCCACAGAAATATCCATTACACGAGTAGTAACATCTACATCTGCTTCTATATACATGTTCACAGGAGAGTTTTGATTAATAATATTAACTATAGCATTTTCTTTAGCAGTAAATGCACTTCCTCCAGCTCCTTCTATTGGACTTCCAACTCTACTTACTTTAACGTTTGGATAAGAATTTGATGCCTGACCTACAGCTATAACATCTCCATCAGTAGTTCGAAGCGTTCCTCCAAATATTGGATCTGTACCAGAAAAGCCACCGTACTGAATTTTTAAAGGCACAACCTTCCCAGGATATTTATTGTAAAGAGTTTCTATTTCTTTATGACCCAAAGGACATGCAGTACAATAATTACCTGTAAATTCCTCAACCATAGCCACTCTTTTAGTAGTTGCTGTAGAAACGTTTACTTGTGCCGACAGAACTAAGGGCATAGATAGGGCACTAATGCTTAATAATTTGGTAAAATGTTTCATAATTTTCTTTTTCTTAATGTTAGCGTAACAAATATATGGCATTATAGTGGTACTTCAAAGATTAAAATAAAATAAAAAACAGTAAAAATACCTCTTAATCTTGGAATCCTAAAAAAGAATTGTAACATTAACTTTATGTAAACGTTTAAAAATTGGTAGTATATTTGTGTGAGATTAAAAACAAATAAAATCGAATAAAATGAGAAGAAGTTTTACCTTATTAGTGGCTATCGTTTTTTCAACGCAAGCCATGTCTCAGAGTTTACAGATAGAGTTGTCTGACAACACCAATGTTACAGGAACATGCATTCAGGCAATTGGCTCTGACAAAGT
>CAYVVI010000086.1:0-6492 GCA_964455265.1 uncultured Flavobacteriales bacterium
CAAGCCAGTACGTAACTTTCTGCCAAAGCTACATTTTTAAAATCAAACCATTTTACGTCTTCATCTTTTTTAAACCACGTCAGCTGGCGTTTGGCATATCTGCGTGTGTTTTGCTTAATGAGTTGTATGGCTTCTTCAAGAGAGATTTTTTCGTCAAAATAATCAAACAGTTCTGAGTAGCCCACCGTTTGCAAAGCGTTTAAATGTTTATATGGATAGAGCGCTTTTGCCTCTTCAAGTAAACCCTCGCTCATCATGTTATCTACACGCTGATTAATGTTGTTGTAAATGTCGTCTCGATTGCCTTCCAGTCCAATTTTTACAATGTTAAATGGACGTTCTTTTTTTACATTTTCTCTGAAAGAAGAATATGGTTTACCAGAAGCTAAGCAAGCCTCAAGCGCACGAATAACACGGCTTGGATTGCTTTTATCAACCTGATTGTAATAGCTTTCATCAAGTTGTTTGAGTTGATGTAACAACGGTTCTAAACCTTCGTTTTTATATTGTTCGATGAGTTTGTTTTTGATGGTTTCATCCGATGGGATAGCATCAATACCATTACACACCGCATTGATGTATAAGCCCGAACCGCCTACCATTATTAGTACATCATGTGTGTTGAATTTTTTTTCAATAACAGCTAAAGCATCTTTTTCGAATTTGCCAGCGCTATAAAAATCATGAATGGAAATAGTACCAATAAAGTGATGTGGTGCTTGGCTTAGTTCTTCTAGGTTTGGCTTGGCAGTTCCAATACTCATTTCATTAAAAAACTGCCGAGAATCTGCAGATATAATTTCGGTGTTAAACCGTTGAGCCAACTTAATTGAGAAAGCTGTTTTCCCAATAGCAGTTGGCCCAACAATAACTATAAGATTTTTTTTAGGAGTGTTCATTAATGACTAATAGTCGTCATAACTTCTATCGTCATATTCGTCATCAAAATCATTGAACATATCGTCAATTTCATCATCTATATCAACTTTTTTCAAGTCGTCTTCCTCTTCTTCAAAGCCAGATAGGCCGTCAAAATCTTCAGAGTAATCCGCTTCACGGCTGTCTTCAGAAGGGGCTTCACCAAAGGTCATAGATACAAACGGATATTTTTCTTTTTTGTCTTCTTCTTCAATGCCTAATACTTCTACATAAAAGCACCACATTTTTAGAAAGTCGTACACGTAAATAAATTTCTGGTTGAGCTGTTTTGCAAGGTCAGAAATTTGTGTGTCGCTCATCGTTTTTACAGTGCTCTCCTCATCATCACTAATGTCTTCTAATGGAACTTCCTTCCCTTTGTCCCAGTTGTCATTACTTTGATAAAAAGATGCCATTTCGGTTCCTTCAAATTCAAAGGCATCTAAAATAGCATGGTGTAAGTCTTCAAATGTTTGGTTGGCTTTAATTTGAATGTCTCTGAAGATGGTTTCTTCCGAATCTAGCAGGACTCTGAACTTAAATACTTTCATCGTTGTGTAATGTAAAATGTGCTTCTAATTTATATCATTTTTTGGAGTTAATCCCAGTTCTTTTCCTTTTAACAGCATAAAATTAAATGCTTCTTCGTAATTATTTGCAATTTCTCCTTCTAAAATTGCATCTTTTATACAATTTTTTATAATTCCCACTTCTTTTGAGGGTTGTAGGTTAAAGGTTTTTATAATGTCTTCTCCAGAAATGGGCGGTTGCCAATTACGAATATGGTCACGTTCTTCCACATCGCGCAATTTTTCTTCTACGAGTTCAAAACGTGTTAAATACTTCTGAACTTTCTCTTTGTTTTTAGAAGTGATGTCGCACTTGCAAAGTAACATCAAATCTTCCAATTCTTCACCTGCTTCAAATATTAATCGTCTTAGTGCTGAATCGGTAATTTCTTCTTTGGTTAGTGCAATAGGGCGGAGGTGAAGCTCTACCAGTTTTTGCACATATTTCATTTTATGGTCGGCAGGTAAGCGAAGATTTCTAAATATTTTTGGAACCATTTTAGCGCCTCTGTCCTCATGTCCATGAAAGGTCCAGCCATGGCTTGGTTCAAAGCGTTTGGTAACGGGTTTGGCAATGTCGTGTAAAATGGCAGCCCATCGTAACCACAAATTATCCGATAATTTGGCTACGTTATCTAAAACTTCTAAAGTGTGGTAAAAATTATCTTTATGTCCTAATCCATTACGAATTTCTACACCCTGTAAGGCAGTCATTTCAGGGAATATTAAATGCAACAAACCAGAATCAAACAGCAACTTAAACCCATACGATGGTTTGGGCGAGAGGATAATTTTATTGAGTTCTTCTGCTACACGTTCTTTTGAAATAATATGAATACGTTCTTTATTTTTAGCAATTGCTTCAAAAGATTTCTCCTCTATTCTAAAATTTAATTGCGATGCAAAACGTATGGCGCGCATCATGCGTAGAGGGTCGTCACTGTAGGTAATGTCTGGGTTTAGCGGTGTGCGAATAATTTTACGCTTTAAATCGTCAAGTCCGCCAAAGGGGTCAACAATTTCTCCATAGTGTTCAGGGTGTAGATTTATTGCTAATGCGTTAATTGTAAAATCTCTTCTGTTTTGGTCATCTTGCAAAGTACCATCTTCTACCAAAGGTTTGCGTGAGTCGCTTCTGTAAGATTCTTTTCTAGCCCCTACAAATTCTACATCTAGCCCATGATAGTTAAACATGGCAGTGCCAAAATTTTTGAAAAGGTTTACTTTTTTAATTCCAAGTCTAGTGGCAGTTTCGGTAGCTAACTCCATACCGTTGCCTTCAATCATAATATCGATATCGCTAGTGGGACGTTCTAAAATTAAATCACGCACGTAGCCACCAATTATATAAATAGGTTGATTTTTCTCTCCAGAAATTTCTTTCAAAACAGAAATCACTTGTTGGGTAGTGGGATTATTTATGTTGGATAGGTTTATGGTCATTCAGACCATAAAGATAATTATGTGTTGCTTATTTTCTCAAAACTTCTACTTGAGAATTGTTTTTAATTTTAATAATGCTTGATGCGGGATTTTTAGAATTGTAAAATTCTGGAAGATTCACAACAAAGTCAACACTATTAATAATGTCTTTGCTTATCTCGTGAAAAGATTGCGGAGAGGGCTTTCCGCTTATGTTTGCTGATGTAGAAACAATGGCTTTATTAAATTTTCTGAGTAGCTCATGGCAAAATGGCTGCTTACACACACGAATACCCACCGAGCCATCTTCGGCAATAACATTGGGAGCAAGACCTACGGCACCATCTAAAACGAGGGTAGTTGGTTTGGTGCTAAACTCAAATATGTCCCATGCAACGTCTGGTACTTGTTTGATGTAGCGGTTTACTTTTGCGTCTTCTTCAACCAAAACAATTAAGCTTTTGCTTTCTGCGCGTTGTTTTATTTTGAAGATTTTTTCTACAGCTTTATCATTGGTAGCATCACACCCTAAACCCCAAATGGTATCGGTAGGGTAGAGGATAACGCCTCCTTGTTTTAAAACACCAATGGTTTCGTTAATTATATCGTTATAGTTGTTGGTAGATGTCATACACTTGTTTGGCTTGCAAATTATTTTGAAACTTTTGAGCATGCAAATACCCCTGTTCAATCATTGTTTTTCTTAAATCAGACTTAGACAAAACGTTGGATAATGCATCAATAAGTTCTTCTAAATTAGTTGGATTGATACAAATAGAATGTTCACCAGCCACCTCTGGAAGTGAACTTGCATTTGAGGTAATCACTGGAATTTTAGAATAAAGCGCTTCAAGTACAGGTATGCCGAAACCTTCATAAATAGAGGGATATACAAACACCTCAGCACCTTGGTAAATTGCAGGTAAATCAGAAAAAGCAACGTTTTCTAAAAATAATACTTTGTTAGAGAGTCCTTCTTTTTGTAAGATGTTTTGTAGCGTTTTGTAGTAGCTTGTTTTTTTTCCTATTGCTACCAGTGGGAGGTCAATGTGTTTAAGTGCTTTAATAACTAATGCAAGATTTTTTCGCTCTTCAATAGTGCCTACACTTAGTATGTAATTGCTTGGTAGTTGGTATTTTTTCTTTGTAAGTTCTATTTCTTCAGATGATTTACTTTCTTTAAAATTATTATGACAACTCTGATAAACAACTTCAATTTTTTGTTCGTTGATTCCGTACTTCTCAATAATATCTTGCTTGGTGTGATGGCTTGTAGCTATTATTCTGTCTGAGTTTTTGGCAGCGTAGTAAAATTTTTTATTGTAGATGGTTCTGTCAATGGGTTGGTATAAATGGGGTAGATGTAAAAAAATTAAATCGTGAATGGTTACTACATATTTCAATTTTGATTTAAAACTTCTTTGAGGAATTTCGTTGCTTAAACCATGAAACACATCTATTTTATGGTTTACTAAATCGTTTTCGAGAGAAATGCTTCGCCAGTAGCTGGGAAAAAGTGCATTTAAAAATTGTGGAGTATGTACCTTTGTAGTAGGGTGGTTTGTGATGAATTTTGTTTTTTCTTCATCCCTTCGTTTTGGAGTAAACAGATGGTATTCTTCATGAGGAAATTGTTCAATCAATCCTGCAACAAGGTCGCGGCTATAATTTCCTAAGCCGGTATTATTTAAAAACAAGCGTTTTGCATCAAAGCCAATATTCATAAGTTTTATACGGCTACATTGTATTCTCTTAAAGCATCGTTAAGAGATGTTTTTAAGTCGGTGCTTGGTTTGCGTTCGCCAATAATTAAGGCGCACGGTACTTGGTATTCTCCTGCAGGAAATGTTTTAGTGTAAGAACCCGGTATTACTACTTTATTAGCAGGTACTTCTCCTTTGTATTCTTTCGCATCATTGCCAGATACGTCTATCACTTTTGTAGATTTAGTAATAACAACATTAGCGCCCAATACAGCACCTTTGCCTATGCGCGCACCCTCCACCACAATACATCTTGAACCAATAAACGCATCGTCTTCTACTATTACTGGAGCAGCTTGTAGTGGTTCTAATACTCCACCAATACCCACGCCACCACTAAGGTGTACGTTTTTTCCAATTTGTGCGCACGAACCTACAGTTGCCCACGTATCTACCATAGTACCACTATCAACGTAAGCTCCAATGTTTACATACGATGGCATCATAATTACACCTGATGCTAAAAATGAACCATAACGCGCCACCGCGTGAGGCACCACTCTAACACCCATTTCAGCGTAGTTAGTTTTCAATTTCATTTTATCGTGAAACTCGAAAGGACCAACTTCAATGGTTTCCATTTTTTGAATTGGAAAATACATCACAACGGCTTTTTTCACCCATTCGTTTACTTGCCAGCCATTGTTGCTTGGCTCTGCCACACGAATCTTCCCTTTATCAAGCATTTCAATAACTTCTCGAATAGCATCTTGTGTTACTTTCTCTTTAAGTAGTTCTCTGTTTTCCCAAGAAGATTCTATAATCTGTTGTATGTTGTTCATTAATTAGCGTAAATTAAAAAGTCTATAAAATAGATGATGGAAATTGCAAATGTGGTAAGTGCAATTTTTTTAAGTTCAGGTTCTAAATGTTGTGGATTTGAAGTTCGATATACTTTAATGATGTTTAATACCAAAACAAAAAACGGTACAAAACATGCCCACAAAGCAAACTTTAGTTGATACTGCAAATTGAATTGAATAAGCATCACCATTGCACAAATTAGTAGTAGCGCATGATAGTGTTTTCCTAAGTTAAAGCCCATTCTAACAATCAACGTATTTTTATTATTCAGCGCATCGTTTTCATGGTCGCGCATGTTGTTCATGTTGAGCACACCAGCAGCCAACAAACCAATGCTTGATGCTGGAAGCATTATGAGAAAATTAAACGTATGGCTGAGTAAGAAATTACTACCTAAAACACTCAACCAACCGAAAAACAAAAATACAAAAACATCTCCTAAACCTGAGTATCCATAAGGTTTTTTGCCCATAGTATATTTTATGGCAGCACCAATTGAGGCAATTCCTAAAATGATAAACAAGATTAAAAAGTTTTTATTTAATCCTTTAGTGCCTTCGTAAGCAGTAAGTGCGGTAAAAATAAAAGCCAATATAGATGTGATTATAATACCATTTTTCATGCCTTTTGCACTAATAGCACCCGACTGTACCGAGCGTTTAGGACCAAGGCGGTTGTCATTATCTACTCCTTTTGAAGCATCGCCTAAATCGTTTGCAAGGTTTGAAAGTATTTGAAACAAAATTGTAGCAATGATGCAATACGCAAATAGTAACCCATTTACAAAACCATCTATGGCAGCAATTGCCGCACCCATTATTATCCCAGCTACCGAAAGAGGTAATGTTTTTAATCGGAAAGCGTGTATCCACTTTTTCATCGTAAGCGTTATTTCTTGTATAAAAGTATGAAATATTTTGTTACGCTTAGCTTTAGATTTATATAGGATAGTTATTGGTTCGCTAGTTCATTAGTTTACTAGTAGATTAGGAGTGCCATTTTAATTTAAACGAGGA
>CAYVVI010000087.1:0-6463 GCA_964455265.1 uncultured Flavobacteriales bacterium
TCGTGGTATTCTGCTAAGTACAAATCACGAATTATCATTAACTCTTCTGCTAAGTTGGGAATTCCTTTTAAACCCAAGCGAGTAGTTACTTCGCTTTCGTTTACATAAGCACCACCAGCCAAGTGTTTATCTAAAGGAAAGTTCATTATTAAACCATCAAAGTTTTTAGCATACAGTAATGCTCTGCTCATCAACCCCGATTGGCTAATAGATTTTTTATTGTCTGAAAATGCTACAGCCCCTGCTTGCTGCATGTCGTACATTTCTGAAAGGTCAACACCTTCTAAATTTGCACTGACTGTTCCTGTTGGATAAACGCTTACCACATTTCCGGCAGATTTTTTTAAGATATATTCTACTGTAGATTTGTTTGAAACAGCTGGCATTGTATTGCTAGTGAGTAAAACTCCTGTAAAACCTCCGCTTGCAGCAGCGGCCATTCCTGAATTTATATCTTCTTTATATTCTGCTCCAGGGTCTTGAAAGTTTGCTCTAAAATCAAAAAAACCAACAGATACATGAAGGTCTTTTCCTTCAATTACTTTATCTGCTGATGCGTTTATACTTTCCGAAATTTGCTTAATCGTTCCTTGCTCAATTAAAATGTCGCATTTTTTTCCGTTAAACGGTGAATTTTTGTCAACTACTTTGGCTTGTTTGATGAGAATGTTCATTTTAGAAAACGTATTAGTAAAATTTCGATTAAGAAAAATAGTATTGCTGCAAAGATAAAATACACCCACAAAGATTTACCTTTTTCTTGGCTAATTATTTCTTTAGCAGAATAGTTGTTGGCTACTTCAAATAGTTTAACATTGGTTTTTTGTTGCTCGTTAGCTAGGTTAATCAAGGCTTTACTATCATAATATGTTAATGCACTTTCGCTTCGGTTGTAATTAACTGCAAACTTCTGTAAAATAGTGTCTTTATAAATTAAATCATAAAATCCAACCTGCTTAATTTCATCATTTATTATTGCTTGCGTGTTGCTTTGATTTTTATTTACGTTAGGAATAAAGGATAAATTATTGCTTTTAGAGGTAATTGTAAACGTTGATGAATTATCCAAAGTGATGTTTGTTGATAGTACTATAGGTTTATTTAGAGTGTAGTAACTATCGTAAGAAGCACCGCTCAATTCAGCTATTCGCAACATAATAGGCACAAAAAGTGCGTGGGATTTAAAGGTGTTATTTTCTTTACTAAATGGAAAACTAAATACGTATGCTTGTCCTTTGTTTTGCTTAGAACGAAGTAAAAAAGATTGGTTATTTTCAAATGAAACAACTGTTTCTGTATTTGAATTCGTATTTGACAAACCATATTTATAGACTATTTTAGGCATGTCCATTTTTGTGTTAACTTCGGTAAACATATTCGAAAAAAACGGTTGTGCTTTGTCAGGAGTTTTAACCCGAACTGAGCTAGAATCAGGTTGTGTAAATGGAGAAAATCCAAACTTAGAATGTAAAAAACTATAACTACTGTTGTCGATTTTCTGTGAAGGAATGATAAGCACATGCACTCCATTTTTAGAGTAACTCTCTAATTGGTTGGCCAACCCTGTAGGAATAGACTCTAATTCATTAAGTATGATTAAATGTTGTTTTGATAGTGCGTCATAATCTATGGCAAGGTTGTTAAATGCAGTTACAGAATAAGCTGAATCTACTCTGTAAACATTTTCTATAAGTTTAGAACTATTGCTTTGTTCATGGATAATGCCCACCTTTATAGAGTTAGAAAGTTGATAGGCAAAATACAATTCATCATCAAACAACAAAGTAGGAGAGGGATAATCTGATAAAGCAACTTTACCTGTTACGGTATTACCAAGCCCAGAATTATCATAGCTAAACTCAATAGTTTGCTGCGAATTTTCTTCCATTGATACGTTTGTAAAACCTTTAACAACATTATTAAGAATTAATTCAACACGCGTTTCAACACTATTTTCACTACTGTTTACCAGCTTTACATAGAGTTGTTCTTTGGTAAATTTAGTATGGTTCGGTGCTGCAAACCAAATAGAATCAATATAAATATTGGAGGCGTTTGTGGCTTCAATTTGAAAAAGACTTACTGATGTATAATCATCCAGCTTAGAAAAATCAATTGTTTGCGATTTTTGAAAATCAGAAATCATGAATAACTTAGAACCCAACGCTAACTGTTGCTGTCTATTTATAACACTTGAAAAATCTTTAGAAAAAGGAGAGTAGTCAATCGCATCAATCTCGGTTTTCATTTGAGATTTGCTAAGTGTATGTGTGTGTTTTCCGAAAAAATCGTTGGTGATAAGTAAAAAGCGTACATCGTTCGTGTGATTATCAGCAATGCTCAATGCAAGTTGTTTGGCTTGTTCTAACAAAGTGCCTTGCTCATTTTTAGCTTCTAAACTTAATGAGTTGTCAATATAAATCGACACATCGGTAACCTTCTGCTCGTTTCCAGTTGGTATAAATGGTTGACTGAAAGCCACCACTAGAGAAGCAAACGCAAGCAATCTGGCTAGTAAAGTTAAGAGGTGTTTTAATTTTGATTTTTTTTCACTCTCCGTTTGTATGTCTTTTAAAAACGCTACGTTAGAGAAGTAAATCTTTTTGTATTTCCTGAAGTTAAATAAGTGAATAATAATTGGAATAGCTAGGGCTACCAACATCCACAAAACCGCAGGATATAAAAAAATCATTGCTTAAAGATAAAAAAAAGAGAGGTGCAAAGACCTCTCTTTTAAATTAAATATTATTTGTTGAGTTTGTTTATGCAAAAATTTCATTGTCTGAAAAGTGAAACTTACATTCAATAGCTGCATTTTCATCGCTATCAGAACCATGTACAGCATTTTTCGCTTTAGATTCCGCATATCTTTTTCTAATGGTGCCTTCATCTGCTTGAGCAGGGTCGGTAGCACCTATAAGCGTTCTAAAATCTGCCACTGCATTGCTTTTTTCTAATATGGCTGCAACAATAGGGCCTGAGGTCATGTACTCAACCAACTCACCATAAAAAGGACGCTCGCTGTGTACAGCATAAAAATCTTGTGCTTGTTTGGTGCTTAAGCGGGTATACTTCATAGCCACCACCTTAAAACCAGCATCTGTAATCATTTGTAAAATGTTGCCCATGTTTCCGCTTTCTATAGCATCGGGCTTTAACATTGTAAAAGTTCTGTTTCCTGACATATTCTCTAAAAAATTTTTGCAAATGTAATACTTACGGCCTCAATAAACACCATGAATAGCAGACAAAATTATTATCATTGCATAACATTGTTAATTACTTTTTTAATAACTTTTGTAACCCTCAAATTGGTTTTAAAGTTTAAGTTCAATAAATTTACGCACCCTAGCAAGGAAAAAGGAGCCATTTTTTATTAATGAACGTAGCATGATAAATCGCATTACACTTTTAATAGCTTTTATAACTGGATGTACATTCGCCTACTCTCAAAAGGCAGTTGGATGCTACGAATCTCATACGCGTTGTGAGCCAAGTAAAAAAGAAGGTTATAGCACAAGCGGACAATCCAAAAGCGGAACATTTATACCAGGTGACACAACAGAGGTTACTGTTACCTTATATAAGAACATGGACTACAGAATTAGCTTTTGTAGCCCTAGCCCTAATGTAGATGGTAAAGTACAGTTTCAAATCGTTGAGTATGTTACGGAATCTATGTACGAAGAAGTAATCACTTACGAAGAGCAATATCCAGAAATAGAAGAAACTGAATCTGAAGATGGCGAATATTCTGAGGATGAAGAATATGTTGAAGAGGAGTATGTAGAACCAGAACCTATAAAAGTACCAGTTGTAACAAAACGTAAAGTATATAAAAAGATACCAACCGTTACGTTTGACAATACTTCTGCAGCAGCAGGCGATGGCTTTACCCAAGAATACAGAACAGTTGCAAACAGCACTAAAACAATTACAATAAAGGTGTTTATACCTGGTGCCCCTGAAGAAACAGAAGGCGACACTAAAGGTAAAACAGTTTCTTATGTATGTGTGGGCATGTTGGTAGAACACAAACCCGCTCCAAAACTTGGCTTTAAATAAAATCTTAAATATATCACAAAGAAAACCCCGACAATTGCTCGGGGTTTTTTAGTTTTGTAAGAGTGCTTATAATTGTCAACCATGCTCTAACTGTAAAATAATGAGGTATATTTTTAGTCTTTTTTATGTTTTATTATTTCTATTATTATCTGGGTATCATTTCCATGTAAAAGATAGCGAAAAGTTACTTGATTTAAGTAGGTCGAAAGTATATATAGTTATGTTAAGTTTGTTGTTTCCTTTATTTGCTTACCTAAGAGGATTAGCATATAGGGATGGTAGAAGTTGGATATTAAAATCAATTGTTCAAACTCTAAAGGGTAACACATCAGATTTAGAAGAAGAACATAGAATTTTTGCAAAAACTGTAATTGTATTATTTATTTTAAGTTTTTTATGGTGGATTGTAGATGAGTTAATTAAATTATTTAATTAAAATATATCATCAAATTCACGCTTTCGAATGTAACCCCAACTCGTCCTAGTTTGTAACGAGGATGTAGTAATAAAAGCATTGTAATGCTAAAGTAAAAAGCACATAGCGTTCTACCGTAGCACCTTTCAAGAGCATTAAATTAAACACCATTAAGTTCATTTCCTTTTTTTAACTTTGTACCATACAATGATAGACTACACTCAAATAAAATCAACACTTTTAGCTGCCAACAACATTGTCATCACCTCACACCAAAGCCCTGATGGCGATGCGGTGGGGAGTTCTTTGGCAATGTATAATTTTTTAAAAGCCATTGGCAAACAAAGTGTTGTAATTCTTCCTGATAAATTTGCCAGCTATTACAATTGGATGAATGGCGCAGATGGTATTTTGTTTTACGATACGCAAAAAGAAATTTGTGAAGAACATCTAAATAAAGCCGATGTAGTTTTTTGCTTAGACTATAACGACACCAAGCGTACAGGCCCTATGCAAGCAGCTATAGATAGTTCTAAGAGCTACAAAATTTTAATAGACCATCATCCTAATCCCAATACCAACTTAGATGTTGTGTTTTCAGACACATCGTTTGGCTCAACAGCACAAATGGTATTTGAATTTATGACATTACTAGGTGAGGAGTGTGCTTTAGACAGCAACACAGCAGCGTGCATCTATTGTGGAATAATGACCGACACGGGCTCGTTTAGGTTTTCATCGGTAAATGAACGTACGCATGAGGTGGTTGCTAAGCTTATTAAAACAGGCATTAAACACCATGTAATTCATGAAGCGGTGTACGACCAAAATTCGTTAGACAGAATTCGGTTACAAGGTTTTGTGCTAAATAATCAACTAGAGCATTTGCCCGAATTAAAAACTACCATCGTTTACCTAAATCTAAAAGATAACAGTACCTTTAACATAAAACCTGGAGATACCGAGGGCTTGGTAAACATTGCACTATCTATAAAAGGGACAGAAGTAGCCGCGTTTTTTAGAGAAGATAAAGACAAAATAAAAATCTCTTTTCGCTCAAAAGGCACTATTGAAGTGAACAAACTTTCAGAAAAATACTTTGATGGAGGCGGACACAAAAATGCCGCTGGTGGTCAATCTAAACAATCCATTCAAGAAGCCATTGCTTTGTATAAATCAGTTCTCCATGAGTTTTTATAAATTGCTTATAGTAGTTTTTTTACTGTTTTTAATGGCTTGCAAGAATGAAACTTCAAAGCCAACTAAAGATGTATCGTTTTCTAAAGATGACTCAGCTGAGATGAATAAACAGCTCAACAAAGAAATTAATTTCATGATAAACGATTACATAAAGCGCAACGGTTGGCAAGTAACTACTACCGAAACAGGCATTCGCTATATGATTTATGAAAATGGCAATGGCTTAAAAGCAGAAGCTGGTTTGGTAGCGCTTATAGAGTTTGACATTTATTTATTAGACGGCAAAAAATGTTACTCATCAAAAGATGAAGGTTTGAAGTCGTTTAAAATTGAGGCCAGCGATGTAGAATCGGGTTTGCACGAAGCAGTGCAATACATGCGCGTAGGCGATAGAGCAAAAGTAATTCTTCCTCATTTCAGAGCGCATGGTCTTATTGGTGATTCGGATAAAATTCCGCCATTGTCTCCCATTATTTATGATGTGCATTTGATGGCGCTATCTCCTTATTAAATGAATACCAGTGCTGCGTATAGTTATTTAAAACTTTCTGAAAATTGCACAGAAGAGCAAATCCATGAGCAGTTTGAAGACATGGTGTTTGCTATTAAAAAAGAGTTGCTTTCTAAATCCATTCTTTTATCCAAATGGCGTAACAAATTACATTTGTTATTGCAGCTTATCGAAGCGAAAAACACCTTGCTAAATATTGCCCCCTACACCATAACTCCTCACCAAGAAATCAAAGCATTTCCTAAAGATTCTCTAATAATTTTTATGCAACA
>CAYVVI010000088.1:0-2225 GCA_964455265.1 uncultured Flavobacteriales bacterium
CCCATTTGTTGCGCAATAATAGGTACATCTACACGCTGCGCCCAAATTTTAAGTTGGTCAATGGCGGCAGCTCTAAAGGTATCGGCAGCGCCTAATACCACACTTAATCCTTGTTTTTTGAATTGATTTGCCAACTTTCCAATAGTAGTGGTTTTGCCCACTCCATTCACACCAACTACCATAATTACATAAGGTCCATCTACTTTAGGAATGGAAAATTCTTTAGCATCGCCAATAAAATTGTTTTCATCTAAAATGGCAGCAATCTCTTCGCGTAAAATGGTATTGAGTTCTGAAGTGCCTAAATATTTGTCTTTTGAAACGCGTTTCTCAATGCGTTCGATAATTTTAACGGTAGTTGAAACCCCAACATCAGAACTAACGAGAACTTCTTCTAAATTATCAAGAACTTCATCATCAATGGTAGATTTTCCTGCAATAGCACGCGATAATTTAGAAAACACAGATTCTTTGGTTTTTTCTAAACCTTTGTCTAATGCTTCTTTTTTATCGTTCGAGAAAATGCTTTTAAACCAACTCATCTGTTTGTATTAAAATTAGAAAAGCTCCTTCCGCTAATGGAAGAAGCTTTGCTTAAATAAGTTTTGCAAAAGGGTTACTTTTTAGAAAACCACTCTTGAATTTTATCGTTGTGAACTACTTCTTCTTTAAATACGTAAGAACCGCTTGTAGCAGATTTTACCATTTTAATCACTTTGGTGTGTTGTTTACCACCACCCTTTTGTAACGAAGCAACTACTTTCTTTGCCATGACTTAAAACTATTTAATTTCTTTATGAACTGTGTATTTCTTTAGAACGGGATTGTACTTTCTCATTTCCATTCTGTCAGGTGTATTTTTTCTGTTTTTAGTAGTGATGTAACGAGAAGTTCCAGCTACACCGCTTTGTTTGTGCTCTGTGCACTCTAAAATTACCTGAATTCTATTTCCTTTTGCCTTTTTTGCCATCTCAGTTTTTGTTTAATGGGCTGCAAATATATGCAATAAATTTATTTTGACAATACTATTGGTTATTTTTTTGGTGAATTTAGATACTGGATGAAAGAGGTTAGAGAAAAAACTTTCAACTTTTAACTTTCAACCTTAGACTCTACACATTAAACCTAAAGTGCATTACATCGCCATCTTTCACAATATATTCCTTACCCTCAACACGCATTTTACCTGCGTCTTTTACTGCTGCTTCTGAGCCATAATGCACAAAATCATCATACGCGATAACCTCTGCTCTAATAAAACCCTTTTCAAAATCGGTATGAATAACTCCAGCCGCTTCTGGACCTTTAGCGCCTACCCTAACTGTCCAAGCACGAACTTCTTTTACACCTGCGGTAAAATATGTTTGTAAATTTAATAGTTTGTATGCCGAACGAATGAGTTTGTTTACTCCTGGCTCATCCAATCCTAAATCTTCTAAAAATAGTTGGCGTTCTTCAAAAGATTCTAGTTCATTGATGTCTGCTTCAATTTGAGCACCCAAAACAATGATTTGTGCGTTTTCATCTTTCACGGCTTCTTTCACCTGCTCTACCAAAGCATTTCCCGTTTTCACAGAACCTTCATCAACGTTACAAACATACAGCACGGGTTTCATTGTAATTAAATGTAACTCGTGTAGCATTTCTTTTTGGTCGTCTTCTAATTCTAATGAACGGGCGGACAAACCTTTTTCAAGATGTTTCTTACATGCATCATAAACGGTATAGTATCTAAGAGATTCTTTGTCGCCCGATTTAGCTTTTCGCTCAATACCACTTATTTTTTTCTCAATCGTTTCAAGGTCTTTTAACTGAAGTTCAATATCTATTACTTCCTTATCTCTTACAGGGTTTACAGAGCCATCTACATGCACAATATTGTCATCTACAAAACATCTTAGCACATGAATAATAGCGTCTGTTTCTCTAATATTTCCTAAAAATTGATTCCCTAGTCCTTCGCCTTTACTTGCGCCTTTTACTAACCCAGCTATATCAACAATTTCAATAGTTGTGGGTACCACACGCTCTGGCTTAACCAATTCTTCTAACTTTAATAAGCGAGGGTCTGGAACATTTATCGTTCCTATATTGGGCTCTATGGTGCAAAACGGAAAATTAGCCGATTGCGCCTTGGCGTTTGATAAACAATTAAATAAAGTAGATTTTCCTACATTGGGCAAACCTACTATTCCACATTTTAATGCCATTACTTCTAAATTTTT
>CAYVVI010000088.1:2325-4030 GCA_964455265.1 uncultured Flavobacteriales bacterium
AAAATCAACTAACAAAAGCCCTAAGTTTTCAACACCTACAACCCGTAGCCATAAATAAAACCTAATTTTGGCACTCAAAGAAACTTCTACATTAAAATATGCATAACACAGACGATTTAAAACGCATTGCTTCTCAAGTGAGAAGAGATATTGTACGCATGGTTGCCGAAGCCAACTCTGGACACCCAGGTGGCTCTTTAGGATGTGCTGATTACCTTACCGCATTATATTTTCAAATAATGAACCACAATGCTTCAAACTTTAGCATGGATGCTAAAGGTGAAGACATTTTCTTTTTATCCAACGGACATATTTCTCCAGTTTTTTATAGTGTTTTGGCGCGTAGTGGTTATTTTCCTATCGAAGAAATGGCAACGTTTAGAAAACTAAACACGCGCTTACAAGGTCACCCTACCACTCACGAAGGTTTACCAGGCGTTCGCATTGCTTCAGGTTCTTTAGGACAAGGATTGTCTGTAGCAATTGGTGCTGCTCAAACTAAAAAACTAAACAACGATAACGGGTTGGTTTACACACTGCATGGCGATGGAGAAATTCAAGAAGGGCAAATTTGGGAAGCAGCTATGTATGCCTCTGCCAAAAAACTTGACAATTTAATTTCTGCAATTGACTACAATGGCAAGCAAATTGATGGTGATACCGAAGACGTTCTTTCTCTTGGTGATATTAAAGCAAAATGGTTGGCATTTGGCTGGGAAGTTTTAGAAATGGATGGCAACAACATGAACGATGTGGTGCTTACGCTAAACAAAGCCAAATCTATGACAGGCAAAGGTAAACCCATTATGATAATTATGAAAACAGAAATGGGTATGGGCGTAGATTTCATGATGGGTACGCACAAATGGCACGGAGTTGCCCCCAACAAAGAACAACTAGAAGTAGCTTTAAACCAATTAGAAGAAACGTTAGGTGATTACTAAAACCAACGTATGAGACTTTTAACAACAATTTTAATTCTGTTTTTATCCTTTTCGCTTATTGCGCAAAAGAAAGAAACTACGCGTATACTTTTCATCTTTGATGGAAGCAATAGCATGAACGCTCAATGGCAAACTACCAGTAAAATAGATATTGCCAAGCGTTTGATGACGGAAACTTTAGACAGTTTGAAAGGCATTCCAAACATTGAATTTGCTTTGAGAATGTATGGGCATCAAACACAAATTTTACCTGGGCAACAAGACTGTGAAGACACCAAACTAGAGGTGCCATTTGCTGAAGGCGATGCAAACATCGACAAAATAAAATCAAAAATTAGAGGACTAACCCCTAAAGGAACTACTCCTATCGCTCGTTCTTTGCAATATTCTGCCGAAGATTTTCCAAGCGTTGGCGAAGGTGTACGCAATGTGATTATTTTAATAACCGATGGTATTGAGGCCTGTGATGAAGACCCTTGTGCAGTTGCGCGTGCTTTAGCATCTAAAGGCATTACCTTAAAACCATTTATTGTAGGTATTGGCCCTGGCATTGATTTTGACCAACTAAAATGCATTGGCAATGTATATGATGCCAGCACCGAAGATAGTTTTAAAAGCATTTTGAAAGTGGTTATTAGCCAAGCCATGAGCAACACTTCGGTTCAAGTAAATTTGAATAACACTAACGGAAAGCCACTAGAGACAAACGTTGCCATGTCCTTTTACGACCAACGCAACGGACGTTTAGTTTACAACTTTAT
>CAYVVI010000088.1:4130-6436 GCA_964455265.1 uncultured Flavobacteriales bacterium
TAACCAATAACGAAATAATGAAAGATTACCCAGTATTAGGAAAAAAAGATACCCGCTCTGGTTTTGGAGATGGGCTTTTAGAATTAGGCAAACAAAATGAAAACGTAGTTGCACTATGCGCAGATTTAACGGGTTCTTTAAAAATGGATGCTTTCCAAAAAGAATTTCCTAATCGATTTTTTCAGGTAGGAATTGCCGAAGCCAATATGATTGGCATTGCTGCAGGTATGACAATTGGGGGTAAAATTCCGTTCACAGGTACATTTGCTAACTTTTCTACCAGCCGTGTGTACGACCAAGTACGCCAATCGGTGGCCTATTCTCATAAAAACGTAAAAATTTGTGCTTCACACGCTGGGCTTACCCTAGGCGAAGACGGTGCAACGCACCAAGTATTAGAAGACATAGGCATGATGAAAATGTTGCCAGGAATGGTAGTTATCAATCCGTGCGACTATAACCAAACCAAAGCTGCTACAATTGCCATAGCAAAACATCACGGCCCAGTGTATTTACGTTTTGGACGCCCTTCTGTGCCTATTTTTATTCCTGAAGATATGCCTTTTGAAATTGGCAAAGCCATTGTATTACAAGAAGGAACAGATGTAAGTATTTTCGCGACAGGACACTTGGTTTGGAAAGCGTTAGAAGCAGCCAAAGTATTGCATGAAAAAGGCATTTCTGCTGAAGTAATCAATATACACACCATTAAACCTATTGACGAAGCAGCTATTTTAAAATCTGTAGCTAAAACCAAATGTGTGGTTACTGCCGAAGAACACCAAATTGCTGGTGGCTTAGGAGAATCTGTAGCACAAGTTTTATCCAGAAATACACCAACACCAATGGAATACGTTGCTGTGAACGATACCTTTGGAGAAAGCGGCACACCTGACGAATTGATGGTGAAGTATGGCTTAGACACCCCAAACATTGTGGCTGCTGTAGAGAAAGTAATTGCTCGTAAGTAACTCTGCGTTGCTTGATAATTCAAAATATCTTTTACTACTTTTACTAGGACTTTTTGTTCTTGCCATAAGCCCTGCATTACTATCTACAGGTATGTTTATGGATGGTATTATTTATGCGTCTATTGCAGAAAATTTGAGCAACGGAATTGGTTCTGTATGGGCGATGAAATTTACCGAAACCAGCGGCCCATTCAATGGTCATCCACCTCTTGCTATGTATCTAGAAAGTTTGTTTTTTAAGCTATTGGGTAATCATATTTGGGTTGAAAAAATGTATAGTTTGCTCACCGTGATTGTAAGCTCAATTATTGCAAGCATTATTTTCAGAAAGTTTTATTCAGAAAATAAAAATAGCTACCCGCTTGTATTTTTCTTTCTACTCACCATGCCTCTTTTTTATTGGATTAGCACGAATAATCTTTTGGAAAATACTATGGCAATTTTCACAACGCTATCTATTTATTTTTTCGTTCAGCATGAGAAAAACTATGTGTTAAACTCGCTTTTAGGTGGAGCATTTATTTATTTAGCTTTTATTACAAAAGGTGTGGTTGCGCTGTTTCCTTTTAGTGTACCTTTTTGGTTGTTTGTGTTTAGATACATTAACCTTAGAAAGTTTCTGTATGGTTTAATGTTGAGTATTTTTGGATTTGCACTTGTAGCAATCATGGTTCATTTACTTGCTCCAGAGAGCACAGCGTTTTTCAAAATCTATTTTCAAGAACAGGTTGTAGATAGTATTCAACAAAGGGCAACAGTAAATTCGCGTTATCAAATTATCGTTGATTTTTTGGCAGAAATCATCATTGGTTTAGTTATTTTAGGTGGTATGATTTTTTTCACAAAGAGAAAAGTTGAACATTCTAAACTTAAAGGTGCATTATTTTTTAGTGCTATTTCTCTTTCGGGAGTGCTTCCTATGATGGTTTCTATGAAGCAAAGTGGATTTTATATTTATCCCGCTTTACCAATGATAGCCATTGCTCTGACAATTTTAGCTGAACCCTATTTTCAAAAGTATTTAGAAAAAATATATGCGTACAAATTTTTAAAACACCTTAGTTTTTCTGTTCTGGCAATAGCAATTTTAGTAAGTTTATTCTTTAAAAATTCTGTACACCGAGACAAAGAATTAATTGAAGACGTGAATAACATTAGTGAATTTGTAGGAGCTAAAAATAGCATAACCATTGAACACAATATAAATACAGATTACTACACACACTGTTATTTTTACCGACTACATAAGAAGAGTTTGGCTTTAGATACTAATGATTCTTTAAAAATGCTCAAAGTGAGTGATGTTACAAATCAATCTGTTGTTTATAAAGGCAA
>CAYVVI010000089.1:0-2698 GCA_964455265.1 uncultured Flavobacteriales bacterium
AATCAGAGTGATCTTGGAGGCTTTGGTGTAGAAATCCTGTGGCTACATCCCAGACTTTGATACTTTGGTCATGACCGCCCGAAGCGATATAACGTCCATCTGGAGAACACGATACCGATCGGACCCAACCTAGGTGATTCTTGAATACATTCAAGGCAGAGGATGTCTTTAAATCCCAAACATTGACAATGTTACCAGAATTTCCCCACACAACACGAAGAAAACGAAAAGACAACCGCTTTTCAAATTCACTCGAGCACAAGTCTTGATAAAAAGGCAACAGGGCTTTGACGCCTTCAATCAGATCCTTTTTGTAAGTGATCGCACGTAAAACACGATAAATGAGAGGACAAGATAATAATATCATCCTTTTTTTCTTTTATTCGACGTCGGTGTAAAATAGGTAATGCGCTGCAGTTTATTCGGGCAAGGAGAAAGAGTGTCTTTTGAGAAATGTAACCCACATATCGTCTTCAGGGCTACTTTCCTCGAATGATTCCATTTCCAGAGTGATGAAATCAGCGAGCAGAAAACAAACCGAGTAGACAGGACTCGAGTTTTGCATCGTGTAAAAATGATCTCCAGTGGCAACCCACCACAAGTTGATGGTCTTGTCGTCGCTGCCCGAAGCAATCATCTGACCATCCGGCGAATAGCACACCGATTTGACCCATGCAGAGTGTTCTTTGAGTGTGTGCATCAAGGATCTAGTAGCAACATTCCATATCTTTACAGTCTTGTCCCAACTTGCAGAGGCGATTGTTTTTCCATCGGGGGAAAAGCACACCGAAGTAATTGAATTGGAATGGCCTTCCAATGTATACAAGAAATCACCAGTTTCGGCGTCCCATAGTTTGATGGTGCTATCATAGCTGCCAGAAGCGATTATTTTACCATCGGGAGAGTAAGCCACCGACATGACCCAATCCTGGTGTCCTTGTAGAGTGTGCAACAGGGTTTCAGTAGCCACGTCCCACACATTTATTGTGTCATCTCTACCGCCAGAGAAGGCGATTTGTTGACTATCAGGCGAGAAGCACACAAACTCGACATAGGTATCATCTTGGGGTTTGAGAGTTTTCAGTTGATATCCAATATTAGTGTCCCATATTATGACTGTCTTGTCGTCACTGCCAGAGGCAATCATTTCGCCATTTGGAGAATAACACACCGAATTAACACTACGTTCGTGGCTTCGGAGCGTTTGTAGTACAAGCCCTCCAGAAACCAACCATACTTTTATGGTACAGTCGTCACTGCCAGAGATGACAAAACTGCTGTCGGGGGAGCAACACACTGAATTTACAGCACTTTTGTGAGTTTGCAAGGTCCTTATCAGTTCTCCAGTGCAAGCGTCCCACATCTTGACCACACCTTCTTTATCCCCTGAAACAAGACGAAAAAATCGTTGAATCAGGATTTCGATGCGATCACTTCTACTTTCATACAGATCTTGATAAAAGGGAAGCAAGGCTTTGGCTGCCTCGACAAGATCCTTTCGACTTGTAATAATCGGTAAAAGTTCGTAAAGAAGGAGGTGGTGATAGACAAACATTTTTACGATGGTTAATCAAACAATGAAAGGATGATGCGCAGTTTATTCGGGCAAGAAACAGACTGAGCTGACACAGCTCGAATTTTCGATGGTGCGGAGAAATTGTCCAGTGGTAGCATCCCACAGTTTGATAGTGTAATCGTCGCCGCCCGAGGCAATGATCTGGCCATCCGGCGAATAGCACACTGAATTGACCCAGTCAGTGTGATCTTTGAGGGTTTGTACCAAGGACCATGAAGTGACGTTCCATATCCTTATGGTCTTGTCCCAACCTCCAGAAGCGATGGTTTGTCCATCGGGGGAGAAGCACACAGAAAGAACTGGACCAGAATGATCTCGCAAAGTATATAACAAACGACCACTGCTAGCGTCCCATATTTTCACCATTTTGTCGTCGCCTCCAGAGGCAATTATTTTGCCATCTGGCGAATAGCATACCGAATTTACCCAAACCGAGTGGTCCAGAATATGTACTTGAGACCTATTGGTAACATTCCATATTCGTATCGTCCTCTCACTACTTGCAGAAGCAAGGGTTTGGCCATCGGGAGAGAAACATACTGAAGTAACTGTTTGGAAATGACCATACAAAGTACGCAACAAACAATTGTTCATGGTGTCATATATCATAACGCGGACATGGCAGCATAAAGCAATCATACGACCATTTGGAGAATAACACACTGAAAAGACCGCATCGGGAGAAACATAATGCGTGTGTAGCAGAGATTTAGTTTTAAGATCCCAGATTTTTACATTCCCATTACGAGTTCCCAAGGCGATATTTTGACCGTCGGGAGAGCAGCATAATGATAACACACCTTCCTGATTTTCCATGGTTTTCAACAGATCTCCAGTGCTATCATCCCATATTTTGACAGTTCCATTATCGTCCCCCGAAACAAGACGAAACAACTTTTCGTTCAGGGTTTTGAGTAGACGATATTCGCTTTCACATGGATCCTGACAAAAAGGAAGCAAGGCTTTTTCTGCTTCCACAAGATCCTTTCGACTTGAAACCAGAGGTAAAATCTCGTAAAGGACAAGATGACGAGAGAGGGACATTTTTTTTAAAGATGGATCAATCTGTCTACAAAAGGGGATGCGCTCCAGTAGAAAACAGATCGAGTTGACAAGGCTCAC
>CAYVVI010000089.1:2798-6421 GCA_964455265.1 uncultured Flavobacteriales bacterium
TGCGCATCAGAAATGTATTTGCCTATCAACAAAGACATATTCTAAACCAAGGAATACGAGATGAAAGATTCATGGAAACAACATCTCGAAGAACCACAATTTCAACGATTAAAACCTTATCTTTATGATCTTGAGACCTGTGATTTGGCCCACTTTTTGCAAGAAGAACTGGTGGACATGGCTGATGAAAGAGATAGAGCCATGATGAAAGTATTTACGATTCGATATATCTTTCCCTATTCAAAACAAAAAAATACCTATCATCCTATGATTCCTTTTTCCAAAGAGCTGGGATGTTATGAAAATTGCTTGATCTCTAGCACCATCCAAAGCCATCATTCGCCAGACAAAATGAATATGGCAACCTTACATACTCAATTATCGTCGGGAGATGAAACGATCATCCATCTGAATCTTTCACATAACGAACTGCAAGATTTCGACCTTTACCTCATTGCGTCTATTGTCAAAAAACTACCATCGTTAAAGATGGTTGATCTGTCTCATAACCAATTTGCTGCTGATTCCAAGATCACGAGAGACCTGGCAGTGAAAGCGATTTTATCGATTCTCGATCAGCCCATCACGTATCTCATTCTTTGTGGAAATCCTCTTGTCAAAGAGAGCAACCAACCTCATATGCTCTTCTCCAAGCTTAGCCCGAATCATCTACAAAAACTGATATGGCTACCAGATCAAGTCCATTTAATTGCTAGTTATTGGAAAAGTTGTATACATAATCTTTTTCACCCCGATAGTAAACATCTTGAACAAGTGGTGAAAGAGACTCACCTCGCTTATTTTGAAATGCAACTGGCATTGGACATCGAATCATCTGAATAAAATATATGCGGTTTGTCTTGGCAATTACACAACAGGGAACACACAGAGAACACTGTGTCGTACAGTACAAGAACTTTTACAACCAGACTTTTCGTTCAGACCGCGCAAAACAAGACGACCCAATGATGACCGGGTCGATCGTTCGAAAATACACATGTTTATAAATTTCGCGGTACCAAGCAGGACAGACGACGTTTTATAATCTTGGATCATAATTCAATCTTTCATAAATTTTCATTGTTTTGATCTTCCTCCAAAAAAACTTTTCGCGTGATGTTGATTATCTTAAAATACTTCATCCTGCTGTCGATCCCAGGTTTAGTTCAAAGCCAAGGTACACTTTCATTGGTTTTTTTAAAAGAGTGTCAGAAAACTCTACAGTTGCGTGGGGTTATGTACACCTCTTAATCGCTTTCCTCATCTTTTATAGAATTTATATGGCCAATTAGGTGGGAGTATTTCTCTTAGTTGTTGATTTTTTAAGGTGTTGGAAATTCTCCCAGTCAAACCACTCCCCAGATCGTTAAAGGGGTGGGAGGCTCTGGAACGCTTTTGGGAGTAAAAGCTATCTCGGGTTATCAACATTCTCTTGCGTTGCTGGGTGAGCTGGATTCTCGCATGTGGCTTACTTATTTGCAGCTAACACAACCGTCCTCGCCTGGGGCTATGTACCTCTTTTGCCTTCTTTTCTCATCTTGCATAGAATGAGGCTGGTCAATTAGGTTTGGGAATTTCCGTAGGCTACTAAATCTCCAGGAATCGGCTCTTTGATTAATATGAACGTTCCCCAGATCGTAAAAGGGGTCGAAGGCTCTGGAATACTTTCGGGAGTAACGGCTATCTCAGCAAGCAATGGTTATTCTTTAGCATTACTAGGTGAGCCGAATTCTTTCTCTTATGTGGCCCATCATCTCATCTATAGACAACACAACCGTCCTCTCATGGGGCTTGGTATCTCTTCTTTCTCTTGGCTTATCTTTTTTCGAACCAAAATGGTCAATTGGGTGAGGGTATCTTTTCAGCAGGCTACTGACTCTTCAAGGTATTGGTTCTACAGGAGGAAACCAAACCACGCCGCGGGTAGTCAAAGGAATCGAAGGCTCTGAAGAGCTATCCGGGGTGACGGCCATCTCAGCGGGCTATGGACATTCTCTGGCGTTGCTAGGTTCTCGAGAATTTCGACATGCCTCACTGGGTTTAGCCAACACAACCGTCCTCTCATGGGGCTTCGTATCTCTTCTTTCTCTTGACTTATATTTTATAGAATAACCTTGGTCAATTAGGTATCGAAAATCTCTGTCGGCTGCTGAGCCTTTCAAGGGATCAACTATACTACCACTTGGAATACCCCTACCACTATTTGGAATACCCCGCAGATTGTTAAAGGAACGGGGGGGGTGTTGGAGTGCTCTCGGGGGTGGTGGCCATCTCAGCAGGCGGATATTGTTCACTGGCGTTGTTGGGTGAGCTGAGTTTTTGCGTGTTTACTACCCTTCTGCAGCCAACACAACCGTCCTCTCCTGGGGCGCGGTACTCTTAACTGCCTTTGTCTTATCTTTCATAGAATAGTTTTGGCCAATTAGGTGCACAAAGAGTTTTAGCCTCCTGATCTTCAAGGAATTGGTTCTTTCTCCAATTCCCAGACTACTCCGCAGATCGTCGTAGGAGTGGGCGGTTACAGAGCCCTCCACTTATACAACTGGAGCTTTTTCAATCAAGAAGAAATCTACACAAAGTGAATATATTTCTTTTCTAGGGAATACATATAATACGAAATTGCCTGGATCTATTGACGAATACACGTTTGAATTTTTGGAATATTATGCTCTCGATTTACAACAAGATGCCACAGAATGCGTATTAAAGCATATAAACACAAAAACATGGGCGTACAAGTTCTATAAAACCGATGATCAACATCAAGATATTTATGCTATTAAATTACGCAAATTGTAATCTGTATTTTGCATTGAAAATAAAGAAAATCTTCATGAAACGGGGGTTCAAATGATTTATTGATGTATTGGATTTACATAAATGTAGAAACAAACAATTCAACTAGTAGTGGTTGATGTTTGTAATATGTTGGTTTTAATACAATCCATTTATTGGAAAGGGGGAAAACTGCATATCTGGATGAATTTAATGAAACCAAGTCACCATAGATATACTGATAGGTTAACATTGTTGCTTTGTTTCATGAAAAGATTATTGATACTGCAAAGAAGAAATAGAGAAAGAAAATAGTGATAGAAAACAGGAGGACTTGAGGGATATAATCATGCGTTGGAGGTGTAGGTACTGCCATTTCTAAAAAGTAAAATTGGGGTTTTGTGTGTTGGCGCAAAGACGTGGTCGTGAGACGACCGGGGGGATCGTGGGGTTTGCGCTTATAAAAAAATTTCCATGATGTTGAAAAAGTATAAGCCTTTTGAGAATGTATGAATATGGTCTGACGACTATGGGAGATGAAGACGCTATATGGAACAAATATGTATGGAACCATCTTGAATTTGTTGAATGTCACACAGAGACATCTCAACTGTTGTTTGTGATTCGAAAAAGACGAATCGGCGACAAAGGCCAGGGGGATTTGTACATGGTGTACCCATTTAGTATGTGTTGCCGTCCTAGCGAAGAGGAAATGGAAGGGCAGTTGGAAAGAATCAGAGAGTTGAACGAAGGACCTGTGCTCTCGGCAGCGGAATTTCAATCGAAACTGGACAAGATTCGACTCGCTTTATTTGCAAGATACGACAAGCAATAAACTTGGTTTACAT
>CAYVVI010000090.1:0-6223 GCA_964455265.1 uncultured Flavobacteriales bacterium
CCTCTGCTCACCATTAATTTCTTAATTTCTTCAGCTCTTCTTCTACCTAAACGCATGTTGTAAGAGTCAGAACCTTTTGAGTCGGTGTGTCCGTCAATTTTAATTCTCACGTCTTTGTATCTTTCCATATACTTTAATACTAACTCTACGTCAGGAATTGAACGGTCGATAAGTTCTGTTTTATCAAATACGAAGTTTAAGTTTCTAATTACAATGGTATCACCTTTATGGAACGGTGTATCAAGAACAACTACTGGCTCTACATAACATGCTTTTTCTAAGCTTGTTGTTGCATCTGCAATTTCAATTTCACCATTTTTCAAAATAGCAGTTTTGTTCAATTCAACATATCCTTTTCCAGAAGGAGCGGTGTATTTCCACTCTTTAGTTTTTCCAGCTAAGCTATAAGTAAATGTATATTCTTTATCTGTTTGAAGAATTACAGAATATAAACCAGTGTTTTTATCTAAAGCATAGTCGCCTACTTTAACAGCGCCTAACATAACGCTTAAACCAAAACCTTCTGTGTTGTTTAAGTCATCTGCGTTACCTGCGCAACCTTTCACAATAGCTATGTCTCTTTCTGGTTCATCCAATTCTATGATATATATATCGTGCTCACCTTTACCACCATCTCTAAACGATGCAAAATATGCACGCTTACCATCTAATGAAGGTTGGAAGAACACATCAGAACCAACTGTGTTTACAGGGTAACCCATGTTGCGTGGTTGAGACCAAGTTCCATCAGCTTGTTTTTCTGAAACGAATACGTCAAAGTCACCCATAGAGTTATGTCCACGTGAACTGAAGTACAATGTTTTTCCGTCTGGGTGTAAATAAGGAGACTCTTCATCAAATTCGGTATTGATAGGAGCACCCATGTTTTTCACTTCGCCCCACTCACCATTAGATTGTTTTTCGATGTACCAAAGGTCTCTGCCTACGTAGTTTCCATTCAAATCTCTATCGCTTGAGAAGATGATTAAATCTTCGTTCATGCTAATAGTAGCGTGGGTTTCCCAAGCATCTGTATTGATTTTTCCTCTTAATAAATCTTTGGGTTCAGACCATGTTTCTCCATCGTACTCTATATAATAGATGTCTCCACTTGTAGCATCATTAAATTTATAGATATACATTTTTTTACCATCAGGAGATAGCGAGATGGTAGCTTCGTGTTCGTTTGAATTTACTGCTTCGCTCATTGGCATAGCATCTCTCCACAATCCGTCTTTTTTAACTGTATAGTAAATGTCTTCAAAGAATAAGTCGTCATCATCTTTTAAGTTACCTGTAGAACCATATCTTCTAGATGTAAAATACATAATGGTTTCGTCTGCGTTGATAATAGGACGATAGTCAGGGAATTCTGTATTTACGTTAGAGCTTGGTGTTGTAGCTAACTCTGTAATGGTAGCATCAACAGGGGTTTTCTTAAGTTCCATAGCGTTACGTGTGTAAGCGATGTCACGGTTAACTATTTTCTCAACTTTAGAACCATCAGAACTACTTAAATCTAGGAATTCTTTGTATTCCTGAAATCTTGCTAAAGCTTCTTCAAATTGCTCATTAGCGTGGTATGCTTTTCCTAACCACCAAATAGATTCTATGGGCGCTTTTCTTTCTTTAATATCTCCAGGAGAGTAGTAAGGATTTAGATTTTCATCTGTTACTACTTTTTCTAAAAAAGGAATAGCTTTTGCTTTATCTTGCGTACGTTGTTGGTTGATGTAGCAGTAACCAACGTTTGCCATAATGTTGGCATTGTTTGGGTCTTGCTCATCTAACTTTAGAAATAAATCTAAAGCTTTTTTGTAGCGTTCTTTGTAAAGCGAGTCGAACGCAGCGTTAAAGTCTTTTTTAAACTGCTTCTTGTCTGCTTGTGCAATGGCGCTTTGGCCAAGTGTAATTGTTGCTAAAATTAATAGTACAATTTTTTTCATTTAGGTCTGAAATTATATAATACGTGGCAAAATTAGTAATCTAAATGTATTTATTCAATTTTTCTATTAAATCTTTTGGAGCGCGGGTTGGTTTATTAGTTGTTTTGTCAATAAAAACAAGTGTTGTAGCGCCTATTGTTATTTTTTCATTATGTTGATTATACACCTCGTATTCAAATTCAAATCGGGTGCTTGGTGGTGCTTTAATTAAGGTTACAATTTTTAGTGTATCGTCATAGTAAGCAGGTCTCAAATACTTGATATTAAAGGAAAGTACAGGAAGTATAACTCCTTCGTCTTCTAATTCTTTATATGGAAAGCCAAGTTCTCTTAGAGCTTCCACGCGACCAATTTCAAAAAACTGAGCATAATTTCCATAATAACAATATCCCATCCTGTCGGTTTCCGAATATCTAACTCTTACAAAACTTTCGTGGATGAACATGATGCAAATGTTGTAATAAATATTACATTTGTACGATTGTGAAAAGTATTTTATTAAACAATGAATGTGAATTTTGCTCTTAGAAAAACTTTTTAAAAAATCAACAGCAAAAAATATTTTTTTTTCACTTTTTTAATTGAATATTTGTTCACTGAATTTTGCGAGGTAATTCTCTTGTTAAAATTCCATCAACATTACATTAATTATTAACGAATTATATAGAGCTTTGAATTAATACTATGAAGAAAGGCATTGAAGAGGTATGGGCAAACTGCCTCAGCGTTATTAAAGACAACGTAAGTTTGCAGAGTTTTAAAACATGGTTTGAACCAATTAAGCCCATAAAATTAAAAAGCAATGTTCTTACAATTCAAGTTCCTTCACAGTTTTTTTACGAGTGGTTAGAGGAACACTACATTGAGTTGCTAAGAAAAACAATACGAAAAGAAATTGGTAATGATGCAAAGTTAGAATATAGCATCGTTATGGAAAATAACTATAAGAACAGTAATCCTTATACCGTTAAAATTCCTACATCAAACAAAGGGTCGTTAAAAAATCCTTCGTTGAATATGCCTTTAGACATTAACTCAAACCCAATTAAAAATCCATTTATTATTCCGGGTTTAAGAAAGGTTAATGTTGAATCGAATTTAAATCACAATTACTCATTTGAGAATTTTGTTGAAGGAGATTGCAATCGTTTAGCACGTTCTGCGGGCTATGCAGTAGCTAATAAACCAGGAGGCACAGCGTTCAATCCATTATTGATTTATGGTGGAGTAGGTTTGGGAAAAACACACTTAGCACATGCTATAGGAATTGAAGTAAAAAATAAGTTCCCTAACAAAACAGTTCTTTACGTTTCTTCAGAAAAATTCACACAACAATTTGTAGATGCTATTAAAAACGGAGATACAAATGACTTCGTTCACTTTTATCAAATGATTGATGTGTTAATAATTGATGATGTACAATTCTTTGCAGGAAAAGAAAAAACACAAGATGTATTCTTTACGGTATTTAATCATTTACATCAAACAGGAAAACAAATTATTTTAACATCAGATAAACCACCAGTAGAAATGCAAGGTGTAGAGCAACGTCTGTTGTCGCGTTTTAAGTGGGGATTATCTGCAGACTTACAAGCTCCAGGATTAGAAACAAGAGTTGCTATTCTTGAGAAAAAAATGTACAACGATGGTATTGAAATGCCAGCAGAAGTTGTAGAATATTTAGCATACAGCATTACATCAAACATAAGAGAACTTGAAGGTGCATTAACGTCTTTAATTGCTCAATCAACATTGAATAAAAAGCCAGTTACTATTGATTTGGCCAGAAAAATGATTGACAAGTTTGTGAAGAACACCGCTAAAGAAGTTTCTATTGATTACATCCAAAAAGTAGTGTGCGATTATTTCGACATGCCTATCGAGTTGATGAAATCGAAAACAAGAAAACGCGAAGTTGTACAAGCGCGTCAAATAGCCATGTACTTTGCTAAAAAGATGACCAAATCGTCTTTAGCAAATATTGGAATGAACTGCGGAGGAAAAGACCACGCTACAGTATTGCATGCTTGTCGCACGGTAAACAACCTTGCAGAAACAGATAAATCATTTAGAGTTTATCTAGAAGAATTAGATAAAAAATTAAGTGTACAATAAATAACTTTAAGTTAAGAAAAACCATCTCGATAAGGGGTGGTTTTTTTGTTGAATGATATGACAAAAATTTTGATGGTTTGCTTGGGTAATATTTGTCGCTCACCTTTGGCAGAAGCAATTTTAAAACGCAAACTTAACGATACCTTTCAAGTAGACTCATGCGGAACTGGCGGTTGGCACCAAGGAGAATTGCCCGATCCACGATCAATTAAAGTTGCGCAGAAGTTTAATATTGATATTACCTACCAACGCGCTCGTCAAATCAATACTTCTGATTTAGAAAATTTTCATCACATTTTTGTAATGGATAAAAACAACTACAACGATGTGTTGGCTTTGTGTAAAAACGATACACAAAAACAAAAAATAAAATTATTGTTAGAAGAAGCAAATCACTCCTTTACTAATGTACCCGACCCTTACTACGGAACGGAAAAAGATTTCATAGAAGTATTTCAATTATTAGACAAAGCGTGCGAAACTGTTGCTCAAAAATTACTCAATGGCAAGTAAAGGAACATTATATTTAGTGCCTACATTGTTAGGCGAATCACAGGTTGATGAAGTGATACCCATGCATGTTCAACAAGTGGTAAAAACCATTCGTTATTTTATTGTAGAAAACATAAAAACAACGAGACGTTATTTACGAAAAATTGATAACATATTTCCTATTGATGATTCAATGTTTTATGAGTTGAATAAGCACACCAACCCCATTATAATTGCAACTTATTTAGCACCAATTTTACAAGGAAATGATGTAGCCATACTCTCGGAAGCGGGTTGTCCAGGCATTGCCGACCCTGGTGCAGATATTGTGAAAATAGCTCACGAAAAACGTATTAAAGTGGTGCCATTAGTTGGTCCTTCTTCTATGTTTTTAGCGTTGATGGCCTCTGGATTAAATGGACAAAATTTTGCCTTTCATGGTTACTTATCTAAAGAAAAAAATGAGCGCATTCAACAACTAAAACGTTTGGATAGCCAAGCAAAATTTGGTGCGCAATTATTTATGGATACCCCATTTAGAAATATGCAATTATTAGAAGAAGTGCTTACACATTGTTCTAAAGAAATTAAACTGTGCATTGCTTGTGATATTACTACTCCTGCGGAAATTATTACCACCCGAACCATTGCCGAATGGAGAGAACATGTGCCTAATTTGAATAAACGTCCGTGCGTGTTTATTTTAGGAGTTTAACGCAATCTATCTAACGATTTTATCAACTCTTCGTCTTTTTTAATGCCTCTATTGGCAAGGAATAAAAAAGCCAACGCAGCTACTGGCAAAAACAATCCAGCGCCAAAGCTTACAGATGTGTTTTGGTTGGCAAAATAATTATCTTCTATGGTTCTAACATTTACAAATGACAAGGCAATTACCGCCAACAAAATGAGATAATTTATTCTACCGATTTTAAGTTGAGTCGTTCTTTTCTTGTATTTTGCAATGGTGATAATAGATAATAAAATCACTACAGAAACGCCCAAATAAAATGGAAATCGAATTTTATTAGTGCCATTAACGTCAAATCCCATAACGTTAAACACGAAGCTGTTTTCACCAACAGTATATGTTGCAAACGGAAAAACAAAGACCAATGCTAAGCACACTACCACTAGTGCTAAATAAATAGTTTGGATGCGTTGAATCATGTTTAAAAAGATTTTATGCAAATATAGCCACTAATTGACCATAAATATTTTCAAAAAAGTATTTTGTTTCAAAAGAAGTTCGTATTATTGCACTGCAAATCGAGATTATTTCTTAATCCTCATTTCGCAAGGAAATCCAAAAAATTATATTTCGTAATTTAATCAAATCAACATCTTAGTTACATCTTACCGTATATGTACGACATTCAAAAGTTAAACAGCTTAGAGTTAGCTGAATTACAGACTATCGCTGGCGCGATGAACATTAAAAAAGCAGATTCATTAAGCAAAGAAGATTTAGTGTATAAAATTCTTGATGAACAAGCTTTGCAATCTGTTGCAAAATCTCAAAGTGGAAATACTGGTGACAAACCACAAAGACGTCCACGAAAAAAGCGTGAAGACGAACCTAAAAGCGATGTGCCTCAATTAGAGCTTCCCGAAGAACCGAAAATAGTTCAACAACCTATCATAGAAAAATCAACAATAGTTGAGCAAAA
>CAYVVI010000091.1:0-6139 GCA_964455265.1 uncultured Flavobacteriales bacterium
GAAGATATTTTGCCTGCCAATGTTGACTTTAATGTAATTGATTACTTTGAAAAAGTAACCGATAAAGATGCTGCCATCATGACCCGCAGAATTGCAAAAGAAGAAGGCATTTTTGTGGGTAACTCTGCAGGAGCTGCCATTGCTGGCTTGTTGCAAATGAAAGACCGTTTTAAAGAAGGTGATGTTGTGGTAGTATTGTTTCACGACCACGGTAGCCGCTACGTTGGTAAATTCTTTAACGATGATTGGATGCGCGATAGAGGATTCTTAGAAGAAGAAAACAAATACGCATCAGACCTTATTAAAAACCACCGCGACCTACCTTTGGTTACTTGCGAAGGTGAAGAATTAGTGTCCCACGCAGTGGCTAAAATGAAAAAATACAACATCTCGCAAATACCCGTGGTGAGTTTAGGTGAATTTATCGGTTTTGTTGACGACACACATTTATTCCAAGCACTTGTTGAAGATACTGCATACATCAACAAACCATTGAGCAGTGTGATGAACCCGCCTTTACCCATTGTTGAGCAAAACACGAAATTGGAAGACATTTCAAAACTAATTTCTAAAGAAGTTCCTGCGGTAATGGTGCATCTATCCGATAAAAAATTCCACATCATTACCCGCCACGATTTGATACAAGCAATGGCTTAAACCATGCAATTTATCGACCAATTACATAGACCAATCCGTTTAGAAAATTTTCCTCCTAAACGGATTGTTTCGTTAGTGCCTTCTCAAACAGAATTACTTTATGATTTGGGTTTAGAAAACGAATTAGTGGGCATCACCAAGTTTTGCATTCATCCCGAACAATGGTTTAAAAGCAAACAACGTGTAGGTGGCACAAAAACCCTAAAATCAGAAGTGATTGATGCGCTTAAACCCGACTTAATCATTGCTAACAAAGAAGAAAACGAGCAACTACAAATTGAAGCATTGTGCGAAAAATATCCTGTTTACATCAGCAACATTTTCAATTTAGATGATGCGCTACATATGATAAAAGATGTTGGAGAAATAACATCCACATCACAAAAAGCAAATTCTATAATCGACAAAATATCTTTAGAATTTTCAAAATTAAAATCAGTTTCATCGTCAAAAACTTGCGCTTATCTAATTTGGAAAAACCCTTACATGGCTTGCGGAACAGAAACATTTGTAAACGATATGCTAAGGCGTGTTGGCTTAAAAAATGTGTTTGATGGACGCTATCCTGAATGCAGTATTGACATGCTCAAAGAAAAAAATCCAGAAATAGTTTTGCTTTCATCCGAACCCTACCCATTTAAAGATGAACATATTTTAGAATTACAACAGCATTTGCCTAACAGCAACATTTTATTGGTAGATGGTGAATTATTTTCGTGGTATGGTTCACGCCTACTCCATGCGCCAAACTATTTTTCACAATTGAAAAATTTACTTGAATAATGCCATACTAAACTCATTTTGTTTTAGTTTTGTTACTAGTGAAAACTAATACCGTAACATATTTTAAATTTCTACTTTGCTTTCTGCTCATTTCATCCATTAGTGTAAAATCATTGGCACAATCGGTAGGCGTTGTTCTTAGTGGTGGTGGCGCATCAGCCATGGCGCACGTTGGTTTTTTAAAAGCACTTGAAGAAAACAACATTCCCATTGATTACATAGTTGGAACCTCTGCAGGAGCTTTAGTAGCAAGTTTATACGCCTCTGGTTATTCTCCTCAAGAAATTGATTCTCTCTTGATTTCTGAAAAATTTTTATTAATGTCTACTGGAGAAATTGAAGAAAAATATAAGTTCTTCTTTAAAAAGAGTGAAGCTGATGCATCGCTCTTTTCTATAGATTTTTCCAAAAAATTTAACTCGGAATCATTTATACCAGCAAATTTTATCTCACCCAACATGCTAGATTTTGAGTTGATGACTCTTCTTAGTTCGCCTCATCCAAAAGTTAAAGACTACGATTCATTATTTATTCCTTTTAGATGTGTTGCTTCTGACGTTACAATTAACAAGCCAATACTATTTAAAAAAGGTAACTTAACAGAGACCGTTCGAGCCTCAATGACCTACCCTTTTTATATGAACCCCATTAAAATTAATGGCAGTTTTTTATACGATGGTGGTATTTATAACAACTTCCCATCTGATGTAATGTATAACGATTTTCTGCCAGATGTGATTATTGGATGCAACCTCTCTGATACATTGATTTTAGATGACCAAGATTTTATCTCTCAACTCAAAAGCATTATTCTAAGTAGAAAAAACAATGATTTTGTGTGTGATAATGGAATCGTTATAAAGCCCACGACAAGTGTTGGAACCTTTGATTTTAAAAACTCGAATCAAGCTGTAACTGACGGTTATATTTCAACAATGAAATTAATGGATTCTATAAAAAACACTATTTATAGGAGAGTTAATGTATCTGATCTAAATATATACAGGACTAAGTATAAAGAAAAACACAAAAATGAAATTTTTATAGATTCAATCACCATAATTGGAGTAAGCAGTTCCAATACGAAAACGTATATCAAGAAAAGTTTAATAAAATCGAATCAAAAAATACATATCAAGGATATCAAAAAAAATTATTTTCGTTTAATTGAAGAACCTTCTATACAGCACATTTTTCCAAAATTAATTATAAATCAAAAAACAGGAAACTATGTCTTAGTGCTAGATATAACACTTAACAAAGAGTTTACTACAAAATTTGGAGGAGTTTTTTCTTCATCACCAATAAACACTGCGTTTGTAGGATTAGAATTTAAGCAATTAGGAAAAGTATCTAAACAGGTAAGTCTCAACTCGTATTTTGGTAAACTATACGGCTCAGTAAATGGCACATTTAGAATAGATTTTCCATCAAGAAAAATTCCTTTTGGTTTTTCATTGGATGGAGCTATAAATAGCTGGGATTTTTTTAGAAGTTATGCTACCTTCTTTGAAGACGTAAAGCCATCATTTATTGTAATAAATGAATATTTTAGTTCAGTAACTGCACACTTACCAATAACTAATCGTTCAACTTTTAATCTTAGCTACAATAATTTTTACTACGAAAATGATTACTATCAAACGGAAGCATTTACTCCATCCGACACATCTGACCTTGTAAAATTTTTTGGCAGTAAATATAGTGCCTCTGTTGTAAGGTCAAATCTTAATGAAAAACTTTTTGCTTCTAAAGGATCTCTAATGTCATTCGGATTATACTATGTGAAAGGAGACGAAAGATTTATCCCAGGATCTACCTCCATAGTAAAAGATAACATCAATCAAACTCAGCAATGGCTTAAATTTTCATTATTAATTGACTCTTATTTTAAACTATCACATAAAATGAGTTTAGGATTTTTTCATAATACAGTATTATCGACTAACTATCAGTTCTCAAACTATTTCTCAACACAAATATTTAGCTCACAATTCTCACCAATAGAACAAATGAGGGCCATGTTTATAAATAATTTTAGATCCAATAATTACACATCATTAGGGCTAAAACATATTTACTCCATCAGACCAAAAGTTCAATTAAGAAATGAAGGATATCTATTTAGCCCAATTATATCCATAACCAGCGGTAACAGCAACCAAACAATTACATTATCAAGAAATTTCTTGAGTTACTTTCCAATATTAAAAAGTTCTGTAGTTGCATTCACCCCATTGGGTCCTATAAGTCTTTCTGCTGTGTATATATATCCAGAAAAAAAGCCGTTTCTATTCCAACTAAACTTTGGATACATCATACAAAACAAAAAAATTCTCGATTGACACATCCTTTAAACATACACGCACATCCGACATATAGATACGGCTTCAACGGCATGGAAAGAGATGATGAAGCAAGGGGTAAAGGAAACTCGTATGCGTTTGGAGATTATGGTTATGACCCAAGATTAGCGAGGAGGTTTAATAATGACCCAATAACCTATCCTTGGCAGTCTACTTATGCTGCATTTAATAATAACCCAATATATTATTCAGATCCATTAGGTTTAGAAGGTGAACCTAAAAATGATAAAGTATCTAGAAGGGAATTAAAAAGAGCGGTTAAATATTCGGCTGAACATCCCACAGAAGAAGGTCAAACAGCTCGTGTCTATAGTTATGAAAAAGACGGTCGAGTTCGTTATGGAGTCAGAATTGATCAAGTTGATGTATCTACTGATTCAGATGGGGGTGTGGTGATTACAGGATCTACTGTTGAAAATATAACTTTTAATAGAGTTGCAACTTGGTGGAAATCTTGGGATACTGGAACAATAATTTGGGGAAGCAGTAAAGGTGGCCAAGAAACATATGGAAAAAGTGCTTTTGATTTTGAATTTCTAGAAACTATTACTTTAGATGAAATAAATGATTTGTTAAGAGCAGGAAAAGGTTGGATGAAAAAAGGAGGGCCAGGAACTGGGAAAAAAGCTAGCGGACGTTTGGATAAAGATCCTGAAAAAACATGGAAAGCAATTAAAATGGCTTGGGAAGAAGAATTAAAAAATCCTTCAAATGCCCCTAAATTGGAAGTATCAAATGAAGCAAAAACTCAAAAATCTCAGGATACGACTTTTACTATTTATTTTCTACAAAATTCTAGTGCAATGCCACATTCTTGGGGAACAATTAGTACTAAAGATACTTCAACTTCAAAAGAAGTTGAAAAAACAATATCAAAGATGAGATATATAAAATATAAATGATTAAATAGCAGAAGATATGAATAAAATATTTTATCAGTTAGCTTTTACAGTAATGTTATTTGCTTCATGCACAAACAATTCTGACTCTAAAAGCATTGAGTTAAAAAAAATAAAATGCAAAGAAATTGAGGACAGTATAAGACTTTGTAAGGAATATATAGGCAATACTTTAATTTTTATGGGAGGATTTGTTAATAACAAACCTTCAGGAATTCATAGTTACTTTAATTCTAGTGGAAAAAAAACAAAAATACTTGAATATATTTATTTGGATATAGATTCTAGTGTCTTAAATCAAAAATATGTTTTTGATGACAATGAAGATACATTATTTAGTGAAAGTAATTTTTTTGAAATCAAAGTTCCCCAGAAAAAAATTTCACTTGGAGATAGTGTTCTTGTTTATTTCAAACTGTCAGCACCATATTTTAAAAACAGTGAAATTCAAATTCAAATGATAAATCCAAATGTTAAAGGAGAGTATTTAATTATATACTCAAAAGATTTAAGTAAAAAAATTGCTTTAAGACCAGAAAATAAAGGAAAATTTGATTTACCATTTTTTATTTTTGAAAGGCCTATTGGAAAAGACTCAACAAAAATAAAAAGATATATTTCCTCAATTCAGTTTGAAGTTGAATGAATTTGTGTAGTGTTCCCCAGCTAGCGCGAGTTTAATGAAATGTAACTCGTGCTAAAATAAAAAGGGCATAGCGTACTACCGTAGTCTCTTCAAAGGTGACGAATTAAAGGCAGCCAATTTGGTTGCCTTTTTATATTAATTACCTAAAAAGTGAGATTAAAGGCGAATTTCTAGTAAATACTTAAAAAACAACTTGCGTATTTGAAATAAAGTGTCGTGGATTGGTTCATTGAAAAAAGTAACAAACAAAAAAAAGCCCCAACCAAAAGGTTAGGGCTTTTTAAAAGAGGCAACGACATACTCTCCCACATGTTACTGCAGTACCATCTGCGCTGATGGGCTTAACTTCTCTGTTCGGAATGGTAAGAGGTGGACCCCATCGCTATTGTCACCTAAATCATCAAATATCTAGACATATTGATTTTAATAAACTCAATTTTTCATATCCAAAGCTTACGAGTAATTAGTATTGCTCAGCTTTGCCGTTACCGACTTTACACTTGCAACCTATCAACGTCCTAGTCTTGAACGACTCTTAAAAGAAATCTCATCTTGAGATGAGTTTCGCGCTTAGATGCTTTCAGCGCTTATCTCATCCGAACATAGCTACTCTGCGATGCAGCTGGCGCCACAACAGATACACCAGAGGTTCGTCCAACTCGGTCCTCTCGTACTAGAGTCAGGTTCTCTCAAATTTCTAACGCCCACAACAGATAGGGACCGAACTGTCTCACGACGTTCTGAACCCAGCTCGCGTGCCACTTTAATGGGCGAACAGCCCAACCCTT
>CAYVVI010000092.1:0-6120 GCA_964455265.1 uncultured Flavobacteriales bacterium
AAATCTTGTAATTGACGCGCACCAACGTTAGATGTCATGATGATAATGGTATTTCTAAAGTCGATTTTACGACCTAAGCTATCCGTCAATTGTCCGTCATCTAATGCTTGTAACAATAAGTTAAATACATCTGGATGCGCTTTTTCAATCTCATCTAACAATACAATAGAGTAGGGCTTGCGTCTTACTTTTTCAGTAAGCTGTCCGCCTTCTTCGTACCCAACGTATCCCGGAGGCGCTCCAATTAAGCGAGATATAGAGAATTTCTCCATGTACTCACTCATGTCAATACGTATTAACGAATCTTCCGAATCGAACATTTCTTTTGCCAACACTTTGCATAATTGTGTTTTACCAACACCTGTAGGGCCTAAGAAAATAAACGAACCCACGGGTTTGTTAGGGTCTTTTAATCCTGCACGGTTACGCTGAATGGCTTTTACCACCTTCATTACCGCTTCACCTTGTCCAATTACTTTACCCATCATGTTTTCACCCATCATGCGTAAACGGCCGCTTTCTTTCTCTGCTACACGGTTTACAGGAATACCTGTCATCATAGAAACAACCTCTGCAACATGTTCTTCGGTTACTTCAATTCTATGAAGTTTTGATTCTTCTTCCCACTTGCGTTTGGCGGTTTCTAATTCTTTTTGAAGAATTTTTTCTTTATCACGTAAAATAGCCGCCTCTTCGTATTTAGCTTGCTTAATTACGTTAGACTTTTCTACATTAATTTCTTCGATTTTTTTCTCAACATCAATAATTTCCTTAGGAACATTGATGTTGTTTAAGTGTACACGAGAACCTACTTCATCTAAAGCATCAATGGCTTTATCTGGTAGATGTCTGTCTGTAACATATCTATTGGTTAACTTCACACAAGCGTCAATTGCTTCTTGCGAGTAGGTTACCAAGTGGTGGTCTTCGTATTTATCTTTAATATTATTAAGTATCTGAATGGTTTCATCAACCGTAGTTGGCTCAATAATTACTTTCTGGAAACGTCTTTCTAAGGCGCCATCTTTTTCAATATACTGGCGATACTCATCTAAAGTAGTAGCACCAACTACTTGAATTTCACCACGAGCTAACGCAGGTTTAAACATGTTAGATGCATCTAACGAACCGGAAGCACCACCAGCGCCAATAATGGTGTGTATTTCATCAATAAATAAAATAACATCTCTCGATTTTTCTAATTCATTCATGATGGCTTTCATGCGCTCTTCAAACTGTCCACGGTATTTTGTACCAGCCACCAACGATGCTAAGTCTAAAGAGATGATGCGCTTGTTAAATAGCACACGTGATACTTTGCGTTGTACAATGCGCAGAGCCAAACCTTCCGCAATAGCAGATTTTCCAACGCCTGGTTCACCAATAAGAATAGGATTGTTCTTTTTGCGTCTGCTCAAAATTTGAGAAACACGTTCAGTTTCTTTTTCACGACCAACAATAGGGTCAAGGCGGCCTTCTTCCGCTAATTTGGTTAAGTCTCTTCCAAAGTTATCCAACACAGGCGTTTTCGATTTAGATTCGCCTGCTTTTTTAGAGCCGCCTGTTCCTCCAGATTCTGCTCCAAAAGCTGGCTCATCTTCTGAATCTCCGAATTGGGCTTTAAAATCAAAGTTTTTTGATGGTGTCATATTTTCTAGTTCTTCTTTAACAGTTTCATAAGTTATGCCAAACTTATGGAGCGTCAAAGTTGCAATATTATCTTCATCTTTCAAAATTGAAAGCAACAAGTGTTCGGTGCCAATTAAATCACTTTTAAATAGTTTTGATTCCAAATAAGTAATCTTCAACACTTTTTCAGCTTGCTTCACCAATGGAATATTGGTGAGATTGACTGATTTTGAAGATGAATTTGGCTTTAAGCTCTTTTCTAATTCTTTTCGAATATGCTGCAAGTCGGCACTTTGTTTCATAATTTGAGCGGCTAAACCTTCACCTTCTCTGATTATGCCCAACAAAAAATGCTCAACACCTATATACTCGTGTCCTAATCTCATGGCTTCTTCCTTGCTGTATGAGATGACATCCTTTACTCTTGGCGAAAATTTTAGTTCCATATTATTCTCTAATGTTCTGTTTTTATTGCTATTTTCCAAAGGTATGAATACCTAATAAAACATGTTGTTAACAAAAAAAGTTTTTTACACCTCATTTTGTTAAAAATTACAGTCCTAAAAAAGGTCTCTACGTGCTAAATTATGACTATTTTCGGACGTTTTTAATTAAACAGACAATAATTGTGCATTTTTTGAAAAAGTGAAAATATGACAGAAGGAGAAAAAATTATTCCAATTAACATTACCGATGAAATGAAATCGGCTTACATCGACTATTCGATGTCTGTAATTGTATCAAGAGCATTACCTGATGTGAGAGATGGTTTAAAGCCCGTTCACAGACGTGTATTATATGGTATGCAAGATTTAGGTGTGTTCTCAAACAGAGCATATAAAAAGTCTGCTAGAATTGTAGGGGAGGTACTTGGTAAGTATCACCCACACGGTGATTCATCTGTTTATGACACAATGGTGCGTATGGCTCAAGATTGGTCGTTACGCTATCCTTTAGTAGACGGACAAGGTAACTTTGGTTCTATAGATGGCGATAGTCCTGCAGCTATGCGTTATACTGAGGCGCGTTTAAAAAAGACAGCCGAGGAGCTATTATCTGACTTAGATAAAGAAACTGTTGACTTCAAGCCTAACTTTGATGACTCTTTGCAAGAACCTACGGTGCTTCCGACTCGTATTCCTAACTTATTAGTGAATGGAGCAAGCGGTATTGCAGTAGGTATGGCAACCAATATGCCTCCGCATAACCTTACAGAGGTTGTAAATGGTATTGTTGCTTATATAGACAATAACGATATTGATATTGCTGGTTTGATGGAATACATCAAAGCACCAGACTTCCCAACAGGCGGAACTATTTATGGCTACGAAGGTGTAAAGCAAGCATTTGAAGAGGGTAGAGGCCGTATTGTGATTCGTGCAAAAGCGAATATTGAAGAGATTAGAGAAGGTAGAGAGGCAATCATTGTTACTGAAATTCCTTACCAAATCAACAAGGCAGAAATGATTAAGAAAATTGCCGAATTGGTAAACGATGAAAAAATTGACGGCATTTCTGACATTCGTGACGAATCTGACAGAAGTGGTATGCGTGTTGTTTTTGAATTAAAACGCGATGCTATTCCAAATGTTGTATTAAACAAATTATATAAGTACACTCAACTACAATCTTCATTCTCAGTAAATAATATTGCTTTAGTAGATGGTCGTCCTGAGATGCTTAACCTAAAGTTATTGATTAAGTATTTTGTGGATCATCGCCACGAAGTAGTTGTGAGAAGAACACGTTACGAATTAAGAAAAGCTGAAGAAAGAGCACATATATTAGAAGGTTTAATCATTGCATCGGATAATATTGATGAAGTAATTAAATTGATAAGAGGTTCTGAAAACGCAGACGAAGCTAAAAACAAATTAATTGAGCGTTTTGCCCTAAGCGAACTACAATCGAAAGCGATTGTTGAAATGCGTTTAAGACAGTTAACTGGTCTTGAACAAGGCAAACTACGTGCTGAATATGATGAGTTAATCAAATTCATTGCCGATATGAAAGATATTTTGGGCAGTGAAACTCGCAGAATGCAAATTATTAAAGACGAATTACTAGAAATTAAAGAAAAATACGGAGACGAGCGCAAATCTACTATTGAATACGCTGCTAACGAAATGCGTATTGAAGATTTAATTGCCGATGAAGAAGTGGTAATCACCATCTCTCACGCGGGATACATTAAACGTACATCTTTAAATGAATACAAAGTACAAAGCAGAGGAGGCGTTGGCTCAAAAGGTTCTACCACAAGAGATAAAGATTTCTTGGAGCACCTATTTGTTGCTACTAACCACAACTACTTATTAATCTTTACTCAAAAAGGAAAATGCTTCTGGATGCGTGTGTTTGAAGTCCCAGAAGGCGCTAAAACCGCTAAAGGAAGAGCCATTCAAAACTTGATAAACATTGAGCAAGACGATAAGGTAATGGCATACATCAACGTTCAAGATTTAAAGAACGAAGATTATATCAAAAACAACTTTGTAATAATGTGTACTAAAAAAGGTGTTATCAAGAAAACATCTTTAGAGGCATATTCTCGTCCACGACAAAATGGTATTAATGCCATAAACGTTAGAGAAGGTGATGAGCTGTTAGAGGTAAAATTAACCAGTGGTTCAAACGAAATAGTAATGGCAACCAAAGCAGGTAGAGCTATTCGCTTTAACGAATCTACAGTAAGACCAATGGGTCGTACAGCATCTGGAGTAAAAGGCGTTACACTTACATCTGCAAAAGATGAAGTAGTAGGTATGATTGCTGTTGATGTAAACGATTCTACACAAACCATTTTGGTAGTATCAGAAAATGGATACGGAAAACGTACATTCTTAAACGATCCAGAAGATGGTGAGGCGGTTTACAGAATAACTAACCGCGGTGGTAAAGGGGTTAAAACCCTTAACATTACTGATAAAACAGGGGAGTTAATTACCATCAAAACTGTGACCAACGATGACGATTTGATGATTATCAACAAATCAGGTATTACCATTAGAATGAAGGTTGAAGACTTACGTACTATGGGACGTGCCACACAAGGTGTTAAATTAATCAACTTAAGAAATAACGACCAAATTGCTGCCGTTGCTAAGGTAGATAAAAGCACTTCAGAAGATGAAGATACCAGCGAAGGAGAATCAACTGAAGAACAAAACAATAGCGAAGAATAATCAGTTTGGCAAAGTAATTGTTTAATGATTTTATACAACTAACAAAAATTTGAATCTTAATAACAAAAAAGAAACAATGAAGAAGCAACTTATTTTAGTGTCTGTAGCATCGTTACTATCTGTTGCAACAATGGCACAAAAAACAGAAATGACAACGGCAATCATGTCGTTTGATTCATTCCAAAAAGCACAAATGCGTGGAGATTTTTCTAATGCAAAACCACTTTTAACTAAAGCAAAAGAGAAAATTGACGAAGCACATCAAAAACAAACGGAAACAAATGCGCTAAAGCAAAAAGACATTGCTAAGTTGTATTACAATAGATTTATGATCTATTTGAATTACGCAACCTTGGCTGCTTTTGATTCAGAAGTTGCTAAACAACTTGAGGCCGAAAGCGACAGTTTTGAACAAGCCATTAAATCATCTTACGAAACGTTATCTAAAAACGACCCTAAAAAGGAGTACTTAGAGCAACTATATGCTTTTATAGGAATGCAACGTGCTCAAGCGGTAAACATGGGTATTGATTTGTATAATAAAGGAGATTATGAAAACTCTTTTATGATGTTTCAAGGAGCAGCTGAAATGTATGAAATGATTAACCAATCAGACTCTTTATCGTATTACAACGGTGGTTTGGCTGCGCAAAAATTAAAAAAATATGACGAAGCATTAACCTTTTTCCAAAAAGCAGCTGATGTAAAATACGAAGGAGTAGTTCCTCATTTACAAATTATCAATACCCTTAAAGAAATGGGCGCTGATAAAGAAAAAGTATTAACTGCTATTAAAGCGGCTCGTACTAGCTACCCTGAAGATTACGGTTTATTAATTGAAGAATTAAACTACTACCTATCATCAGACAACAACCCAGAAGCAGAAAAAATGCTTAAAGTGGCTATTGATAAAAACCCTAACGACCATGTGTTACACTTTACAATAGGTACTGTTTACGATAAATTAGGAAACTTTGTAAAAGCAGAAGAAAGCTACATGAATGCCATCAAAATCAAAGAAGATTACCTTGACGCACAATACAGCTTAGGTGCATTGTATGTAAATCAATCTACTGAGATGAAGAAAACAGCTGCTGATGAAAAAGACCGCAAGAAATACGATGCTGCTTTTGAACTGGCTAACGAAATGATGAAAAAAGCTATTGCTCCTTTAGAAAGAGCTTATGCTATTAATCCAGAAGATAAAGATGCTAAGAGCATTCTCAACGTTCTTAAATCTATCTATGTTCAATTTGAAATGATGGATGATTACAACAGAGTGAAAGCATTGATTGACAAAAAATAA
>CAYVVI010000093.1:0-6113 GCA_964455265.1 uncultured Flavobacteriales bacterium
CTTCAAGAACTAGAAACCATTTCGGGTACTGGTAAAGATGGTAGAGTTACCAAACAAGATATTTTAAATTACATACCTAACAGAGGGAAACAAACTGCGCCAGCACCTACCGTAAGCACAGCAACAACTACTGCTCCTTCTGCTAAACCTGCAGTTGCTTCTGCTAATGGTGAATCAAATTCATTTGTAATAAAACAACCTACCGTTGTTGCTGGTCCAAATGATGAAATCATTGAAATGGACCGTATGCGCAAGCTTATTGCCGACAACATGGTAATGAGTAAGCACGTATCTCCGCACGTAACTTCTTATGTAGAAGCAGATGTTACCAATATTGTGATGTGGAGAGAAAAAGTGAAGTCTTCTTTCGAAAAAACGCAGGGCGAAAAAATCACGTTTACGCCTATTTTTATGGAAGCCATCGTAAAAGCGATTAAAGACTTTCCTAACATCAACATTTCTGTTAGTGGCACCAACATCATTAAGCGTAAAAACATTAACGTAGGTATGGCTACTGCACTACCTTCTGGCAACTTAATTGTACCCGTTATAAAAAATGCCGACCAACTTAACCTTGTAGGTATTACTAAGCAAGTAAACGATTTAGCCAACCGTGCTAGAAATAATAAATTAAGCCCTGATGATATTCAAGGTGGTACATTTACAGTAACCAACGTAGGTACATTTGGCAACGTAATGGGGACGCCCATTATTTTGCAACCGCAAGTAGCTATTTTAGCATTGGGTGCTATTCGTAAAGTACCAGCAGTTATTGAAACGCCAACAGGTGATGTAATTGCCATACGCCACAAAATGTTCTTATCGCATTCGTACGACCACCGTGTGGTTGATGGTGCTTTAGGTGGTAGTTTTGTGAGACGTGTTGCTGACTATTTAGAGCAATTTGACTTAAACCGAGAAATTTAATTTTTCGGTTTTTTTAAATATTTTTTAATACATTAGCTAAATGATAAGAAAAATTACCCTCCTGAATTTCTTTGTCTTAGCTTTTTCGGTGTTTGTAAATGCCCAAATCGCTGAATCAGATTTTTCAAAATATTCGTTTAGAGAAAAATTTGAAACTGCCAACACCTTAACTTTTGTTGAGCAACAATACGACTTGGCTCTTCCTATTTGGAAAAATCTTATTCAAGAACAACCGGATAATTTTAACCTAAATTACAAATATGGCTATTGCATTCTAAATGCAAGTACTGGCAAAGCAAAAGCACTACCATACTTAGAAAAAGCACGCAATGGTATTACCAAAAACTATGCGCCTTACGATTTTGATGAAAAAAATGCACCTAATGAAGTGTTGTATTATTTAGCAAAGGCATACCATTTAAATTACAAACTTAATGAGGCCCAGCAAACATTAGATGTGTTTAGAGGTGCGGTATCTAAAAAGCATGTGCTTACAGAAAATGCTAACCTATTAACAATCCAAAGTGAAGTTGCCAAAAAACAAGTAGGTGCTCCTAAAAACTACATCATAAAAAACGTTGGAAATAAAATAAATGGTCCTTACTCAGACTTTGGCCCAGTAATTACTGGAGATAACAATGTGCTATTTTTTACATCAAGACGTTTGAGAACAGACAACTCTAATAAAGAATTTATCAGCCCTCAAGATGGTAAGTTTTTTGAAGATGTTTATGTTTCTTATAGAGATAAAGAAACTGGTGAGTGGGGTGAACCAAAAGTAATTGATGTTATTAGCAACCCTAGGTCAAATCAGGCAAGTATTAGCGCTTCTATTGATGGTAAAACCCTTTTTGTGTACGTTGATGATGAAGGCGATGGAAATATTTACACAAGCGAATACGATGGCAACGAATACACCCGACTTAAAAAAATGGAGGGCAAAATAAATTCTTTGGATTGGGAAACTCACGCGACTATTTCTACTGACGGTAACACCTTATTTTTTGTTTCGGATAGAGAAGGTGGTTTTGGCGGAAGAGACATCTATAAAGTTGTAAAATTACCAAATGGTGAATGGAGTGAGCCAAGCAATTTAGGACCAACAATCAACACCAAATACGATGAAGATTCACCTTTCTTTCATCCCGATGACCAAACCTTATTCTTCAGTTCAAATGGAGAAACAAGTATGGGTGGTTTTGATATTTTTTACTCGCATCTACAAAAAGATGGCTCATGGAGTTCGCCTACAAACATTGGCTACCCACTAAACACTGTAGATGATGATATTTTCTTAGTAACCACTCCTGATGGTAAGTATGGTTATTTCTCTTCATTAAGAGATGATGGTTTTGGAGAGAAAGATATTTACACAGTTGATATGGATCCTTCTATTACGCGTCCTATTTCAATTGTTAAAGGATACTTAGCAAATACCGATTGCTCCAACGTAAAAGTAGTAGTAACACCTTTAACAAAACAAGATGGCGCTAAAGAATACACACCAAGAGGAGAAGATGGTGGGTATGTGATTGTTCTTAAACCTTGTAACGATTACAGAATGGACTACTACGCAAATGATTCTTTAAAGCTTTCTGAAAATATTTCCATTCCTTGCGACAGCAAATATTTTGAATTGGTTAAAACCTTCGATTTATGTAAGCTAGACTTAATTGCTAAGGAAGATGAGAAAGTAAAAGAAGCCGAATACGAAAAGTATTTTGAGTATAATGCTACGCAAATTCAAAGTGAGGAAGATAAGTTTAAGCAATTTGTAAACGACTCAAAAGAAATGGTGTCAAGCAAAAACATATTGTTTATTACCATTGAAGGTAGTGCCTCTCGTGTGCCAACCCAAACTTGGGGAGACAACTTTAAGCTAGCTAACCAACGTACCGAAGAAGCCAAAAAATTGGTTTTAGAAGAGTTGAAGAAGCAAGGTATAAACATGGAGAATGTTATTATTGAAACCCGAAGCAGCGTTCAAGGACCTAAATACGTGAAAGACTTTAAAGACACTGAAAAGTACGGACCATTCCAATACGTAAAAATTAAAGCAGAACTAAAAGCTGAATAACAAAAAAGCCACTCGATGAGTGGCTTTTTTGTGGTTTCCAAAATACAAAAAATGAGAGGAAAAATTAAACTAACAGTTTATGATATAATTGCAATCATTTCTGGAATTGGATTAATTAGCTGGATAATATCAGATTTTTTTGGTGGAATGATTCTATTTATGATTGCTTATTCTGTAATAGTAATTCCAATTTTACTTCTATATATTTTTTCAATTTTTGACACTATTTTATCCTTAATTAGAAAAGGTAAAATGATAAGTAGAGTTAAATTAATAGTACACATGATTATTTTTTTAGTAATAGCCATGTTAAATATTTATCATTCAGAAATATTTAAATCGGAAAAAATTATGTCGGCTGTACTTAATGACGATCTTTATAGTTACAGACTAATTTTTAGAAAAAATGGAGTTGTAGAAAATCAAGTAAATGGAATGCTTGGATACTCCAAAACTTACTTTGGTGAGTATAAAATTGAAGAAAAATTAATAATATTTATTAAAAAACCATACGAAAACAATTTTATTCCTGATACACTTTTAATTAATAAAGAAGAAAATGCCATTTTTTTGAGTAAAAAAACTGACAACAAAAAAGAATGGTTAAATCACTTCAAAATAGAATAAACAACCTCCCCCTTCCCCCTCCAGCGGGGGACACGCAATGAAATTAAGTGATGAAGAAATTGAGTAGTTGACTTTACAGACTTTCGATCTTTGACTTTATGACTTTCAACTACTTCACCCAATCAATACCTTTCTTCAAAAGAGAAAGTGTTTTTGCTTCTTCAGAGTTGGGCAACGGTTGGTAATCGTAAAACCATGAAGCATCTTTTGGCAAACTCATCAAAATAGATTCTATTCTTCCAGAAGTATCCAATCCAAATTTGGTACCTTTATCGTACACCAAATTAAACTCCACATAACGACCTCTACGTAAGCGCTGCCATTCAACTTGCTTAGGCGTAAATGGTTCGTTGCGTTTGTTGGTTTGCTCTGTATAGATGTTTACAAAACTTTCGCCCAAGGTACATACATAATCAAACAACTGTTGTTTTGATAGAGGGGTATTATTGGCATTCAATCTGTCGAAAAATACACCGCCAATGCCACGGGTTTCGTTGCGATGTTTTATAAAGAAATAATCATCTGCCCATGCTTTGTGTTTAGCGTAAAAATCAGAATGGGTTTTATCGCAAACAGCTTTTAGTTGCTGATGAAATGCTTTGGCTTTTTCTTCCACAATGTAATGAGGAGTGAGGTCTATGCCTCCACCAAACCACCACACGTTGTCATTCATTTCAAAGTAACGAATGTTCATGTGAATGATAGGCACTAGAGGAGAATTAGGGTGCAACACAATAGATACACCTGTTGCGTAAAATTCTTTTTCGCTTACGCCCAATGCTTTTTGAATCACTTCGGGCAACTCCCCATACACAGCAGAAAAATTAACTCCGCCTTTTTCTAAAAGATTACCTTCTTGAATAATGCGTGTGCGGCCTCCGCCCCCTCCTTCTCTACTCCATTCATCTTCTTGAAAAAATGCTTTGCCATCGAGTTGTTCAAGTCCTTTACAAATAGTGTCTTGAATTTGCTTAAAGCGTTGTTCAATGTTTTGTTTAGTGGGCATCAATTCTTTTTAATTAATTGACCGTTATCAAAACCAACAATCGTTACCGCTTTGTTTTCAAAACCACTGTCTTTGTTAAGCTGCTCAAAATTGTAATTGATGTGCGTGCCTTTGTACACTTTTTTAGCATAAGCCATTTTAAATTGATTACCGCTCATAGCGTACAAATAGGTATGAAATAAAACTGCTTCAAAAGATGCAAAGGAATATCTGTTTGGGTCGTAATTATAATTTTTACGATACTCCATCTGAAATTTTTTCACTTCGTTGCTATTGTAATCTACATAGCTAGAAGTGGTAAACATGGTATTAAATTTAATAAAATATGCCAAGTCGATATTATTAAACGACAACCAATCCTCTAATCCAAATACACTAATTTGATATCCTCCATAAGTTCTTGCGTTGTTGTCAAGGGCATTTACTTTGGTCATAAAATCAGAAACAAAACGCAAATCTTTTGAAGGCACAACTATAATATTGTGCTCATCCTTTTTAAGTTTAGATTTTATATCGTCCAATCCTCCAACAATAGACGCCCTATAAGCAGAGTCTTGCTTTCTGTTAGAATTATTTTTCAATGACGAGCGGTAATTTTTTTGAAATAAATCGTATAAATTAGCATCTACTTTGTTAGCGTTATTGCGAACAGCAATAACGTTAGCATTAGCAAAATCATTCGCTAAATAATGCCCCATAAAAGCAACTTGGGCTTCTAAACTTGGCAATACTTTCGATACATTTTTATTGTTTATAAGTACTTCATTACTTTGCGGAACTACATTCACCACCATCACTGGGCGGGTTTTGGCATAGTGCAACACGGCAGATAATTCATTTTCAAAAAATGGGGCAAAAATAATGTGCATGGTTTCAAATTCTTTTTTCGCCAAAACACGAGCTACATAAGCACTATCACGTTTTGAATCATAGACATGAACATTAGTGCTAACGCCAAGTTTTTTAAGAGAATCTACCGCCATTTCTACACCATGATAATAATTGATGGCGCGCTCGGTTGGTGCATAAATTTCACAATCGGAGGTAGGACATTTTACTTTTTCACGGTGATAATCATCAAACATAAAAGGAGCAAACACGGCAATATTTACTGCGCCTGTAACAGGTTCTGGAGTAATAAATCCTTCTATTTCAGTTTTATGTACATTTATCTCTTTAACCGATATGGTTTTTTGTCGCTGAAGAGGAATAGTAATTTTTTGTCCCTTCTTTAAACCAGCAGATAAATCATTAAACTTAGCTAATTGTTCTTCTGTTACATTATATTTTTTTGTAATGGCATAAACAGTTTCTCCTTTCTCTACTTTGTGAATGATCAAACTATCGTTAGCAGAAGCAATGGGATGTTCGGGTAATTTTTCAAGAGGTGTATTTTCATCTGCTGGTGTGGCGCTCACCAAATTTTTAGGAACTTTTACCTTGCTATTCAAAGGTAAGTAGTTTTCAAATTCAGGA
>CAYVVI010000094.1:0-6081 GCA_964455265.1 uncultured Flavobacteriales bacterium
TATCAGCTCGTTAGCTGCCCTTAAAGAGCAAATGAATAAAGGTAAATAGTAGTTTTATACTATAAGTAAAAAAGCCCCGAGTGTTAACTTCGGGGCTTTTTTTTATTTTTGATTTATGATAGATTTAGATAAAGGAATATTATTTGAGGATAATGGAAAACTTTTAAAGTGGGGTTTACCTTTAGCTTTTATTTGTTTAAAAAATAATTATAAACTTGATAATAGAGGTGATAGAAAAATATATAAATGGGGCAAACATATAATTCTAGATGGTTTAGAATTAGAGTTAACGAGTATGTTTTGGAAAGAATTTAGTTTTAAATTTTTTAATAGATTTAATCATGTTGAAGCGTGGTTTGTTGGAGATTTAATTTCATTTTCTGAGTTTGAAAGAATATCTAAGCATCTTGAAATAAAATTTGGAAAACCTTCATTTACTAAAGATGATGAAAAAAACAAAGAAAAAGAAATAACGTATTTAATTAATGATGTTAAGCTCACACTTTTTTTATTTGAGCAACATTGTTACAAGCTTGTTTTTAGAATTTCAAAAATTTAATTTTTGTGATATAAGTCACGTCAAAGCACGTTTACACTTCCGAAATTTGTGCTATAAATAATGAATTATGGCAAGTTTTAATGAGATTATAAATTCTGATAAACCCGTGTTGGTAGATTTTTTTGCAACATGGTGTGGCCCATGTAAAATGATGTCGCCCATTTTAGAAGACTTAAAAGAAATGATGGGCGATAGCGTTACCATTTTAAAAGTAGATGTAGACAGAAACCCTAATGCAGCAGCTGCTTACGGAGTAAGAGGTGTGCCTACATTAATTCTATTTAAAAATGGAGAAATAAAATGGCGTCAATCGGGAGTGATGGCTGCTGCACAACTTAAAGATGTGATTGAGAAAGCTGCTTAATGTTTTGCGTTGAGGTTAAACCCTAACCCTGCAGAGAAGCGTATTTCGTTTAAGCTTTTAACATCATTAGCTAAATGCTCTCCTAAAATTAATCGCGTTTGCACAAAAAAATGAAAGATGTTGTTGATGTAAAAATTATATCCAACTACACTTGAAAACACAGGATTTATTGACGGAGGAACTACCCCAGTAAGCAAACGATTCACATTTGAAAATGCAATACCTGGTTGTACGCCTAAATAAACATCATGGTTGTTTTTTAGAAAGTGATAATTGGCGCCAAAAAATAGATTATGATTTCTTGATAATGGAAGTAAAAACGGGTCAGTTATTCCAAAACTTCCAAGCAAGTAATATCCTTCTCCCGAAATAGAAATTTTATCAGAGATGTATCCTTCAAGGTTACCATGTAGGTAAAAATACGATTCACTTCCGCTAATCATAGTAGAAGGACTTATGGTCAATTGCGTTCTCAGCAAACCTTCTTTAATAATGCTTTCTTGAGCAAAGCTAACAAAGCTAATGATACAAAAAATAACTACAATTTTTACTTTTTCCATAGCTTAAATAGTTTGTAGTTTACGCTAGCTGTAATTAGTAAATGCCCTTCCAAACTTGAATGTTTATGTTCGTCAAAATGCACATGGTCATCATGAAGATGCGCTTCAATTTCTGTAGTAAGATGTATCATGTATTGCGCCATTAATGACACATCAAACCTGTCGGTTAAATTAATGTGGGTACCCAATCCTGCTTGAACGGCAGAGCCCCAACGGTCTTTGTAGATGGACGGATTTTGTATGGAAGATTTTTTGTTGTAATCGAAACAATGACCTGCCAAAATATAGGGCTGAAGCAATGTTTTTTCTTTTAAAGGATAAAACAACACCGACCAACCAATGTGTGCGTATTCACTTTTTATAAATTCCGATTCTTGAATGGTTATGTAATCGGCAAACCAATCGGTGTTTACTTGGTTGCTTAGTTGAACTCTGAACTGCCCGCCAACGCCCAATCCTGTGCCATCGTGAGAGAACGTATTTAAGGTGTTTCTTACACCTAGCGAAAACCAACCAGAGTTGTTTTCATTAACTTGAGTGAATGATGTAAACGAAGAAAAAAATAAGGTGAATGCAACAAGTAATTTTTTCATGCGTGGTGTTTTGTAGTATAACGCACCAAGAATTTGGTTTAGTATGCGTTAAGAATTTTTACAGCGCTCTTCCGGACGAGCACCACAAACTCCGCAAGACGCACCTTCTTCTTGTAATAGAGGATTGTTACTAGCACATGTTCCAGCAAATTTGCCGTCCTTTTTCGCCCACAATTTTATGGCTATGCCCAGCATTGCTAATCCTAAAAACACTATGGTTACAAGTATCAATTTCATTGTAATGATGATTATCTTCTCTACAAAGATAAACAATTTAATAAGGTATAAGTTGACCTACGCCTAACTTTTTAAGCTTTATTGTGGGATTTAATTGAGCGTTGTAATAAACATTTCCTCCACTATGAATTTCAACTTCTAAATAGTCGGAAGGGCTTAAATAGCAATTTGTAGTGGTGCGACTATGCAAATGCGTGCGCTTCGTTTTTAGCGATGAATAATCAATACTACCCGTACCAACATGATAACCGTACGATTCTTCAGCCACGCCAGTAACAGTCATTTTACATCCACCCGAATGGGCTTTACAAGCGATGTAGTTCGCATTTACAACAAGTTTTAAATCGCCATAAAAGTTAAATCCTTCAATAAGCAAACTGTCTAAATGTAAAGAATCACTGTTCGAAATATTTTTTGAACTGCTTGTTTTTATGTAGTTCAATTCGTTAAAGGAAACATCAACTGTAATACTTGATTTGTATGAACGAAACACGCTACAACGATTATCATTTCTAATAAAAAGTGTATCATTTTTTACTTCGGTGATGATGAAGTTCTGCAAATTTTTACCAGAAATTACCGTTGCATTTGTTGCGTTAGTTTGTGTTAGAACAAGTTCAATATTATCTGAAACAACAATGTTTTTAAACGCACTTAGGGCACGTGTTTCTTCAACCATTTCTCCTGTAGATTTAAAGCATGGCCTATCTTCTGGCTTGGCACACGAAGCAACCACTAGAGCCAGAATACAATAAATACGATATGTTTTAAAATTTATACCCAACGCCAAATTCTAAATATTCTGCCACAGCAAAATGACTTTTTAGTCCAATGTTTGCAATCCACTTATCCTTAAAGTTTCTTCTTACAGATACTCTGTGGTAAAAAATGCCGCGCTCTTTTTCTAAATTATAAGCATATATACCGTTCTGAATAGAAATCATCAATCTATCAAACACTAATCCGTAGCCAAAAAATACACCCGATTGAAAATTGCTATTTGGTTTTAAATAATCTACATTTTCTTCAAGATGGTTGTATTCATCCATGTGTTCTATGCTACTGTTGTAGTAAATATCTGCTCCAAACAAGAGCATACTTTTGTACGTTAAGCGCTTGTTGCCTTCTGCACTTAGAGAAACTACTGGGTGTTTTTCGGGATAGTGTGTGGAGTTACTTTTTAGTCCGCCATATACAAATGCTAACCACTTTATAGATTTATCTAAAGCATAATCATTAGCAGCAATAACAGTTTTTGCATCACCAAAACTATATTTTATCCCTGTATTTAGGGTTGCAAAATTTAACCCTAAGTTGGGCTGAGCAAAGCTACCATTTGAAAAGTGTGTTAACGACAATCCATACACCCAATCAATATTATTAGTGATGTTGACCTCGTTAGTCAACTCAACCAAAAGGCATACATTTAGGTGGCTTCCTATGGCATTGTTGTTTTGATTATCCAACGCATCAAATGGTTTTTCAACATAACCAAAACCACCACCCATGCGTAACTTTGGTATAAATTTTACTCTAGATAATGGCAAGGTAAAATACGAATACAATCCGAAGCAATTGCCTATTACTTCCGCATTGCCGCTATTAAAATACAAAGCACTAACTCCTGCATTAGGCAATAAATAATGATGGTCAAAATTATGTTGCCCATACGATTTAAAATCAAAAGATAATTCTACTAACTGAGCATGTCCTGTAACTAAATGCTGCATAATGCTTCTGTGTGGCATCAGCACCCCATAGCCCATTTTTGCGTTTACAGCATAGGGCAACACCTCTTGTTGAGCAAAAGAATAAGAGATGGATAGTGAGAAACAGATTATGGTTAAAAAACGCTTCATATTGGTAACAAACAAAAGTAATGAAAAATTAGACGTGGTAATTTTTAGTAAATTGCGCTATAAAATAATAACATGACCGATTCGAGACTACTAGCATTTCAACGCTTACTAGATATTATGGATGATTTACGCGCCAAATGTCCGTGGGATAAAAAACAAACCATAGAAAGCTTGCGCTACCTTACCATAGAAGAAACTTACGAGTTGAGCGATGCCATAATTGAAGGTGACTTGGAGCAAATAAAAGGCGAGTTGGGTGATTTGATGCTACACTTGGTTTTTTATTCAAAAATTGCTTCTGAAATCAATGCTTTTGACGTTGCCGATGTGTTGAATGCCATTTGTGATAAGTTAGTGCATCGTCATCCGCATATTTATGGAGATGTAGTAGCCGAAACCGAAGAAGAAGTAAAGGCCAATTGGGAAAAAATCAAGCTGAAAGAAAAAGGCAAAAAGGATACATCCGTTTTGGAAGGGGTGCCCAAATCTTTGCCAGCCATGGTAAAAGCCACGCGCATTCAAGAAAAAGCGAGAGGTGTAGGGTTCGATTGGGACAACCAACAACAAGTGTGGGAAAAGGTGAACGAAGAACTCACCGAGCTGAAAGCAGAAATCGACAATAAGACCAATAAAATTGAAGACGAATTTGGTGATGTATTGTTTTCTATTATTAATTTTGCTCGATTTGTGGGCGTAAACCCCGAAGATGCTTTGGAAAGAACCAATAAAAAATTTATTAAACGCTTTCAATATTTAGAAAATGAAAGTAGAAAAGATGGAAAAGAGTTGGGAAATATGTCTCTCGAAGAGATGGATGAATACTGGAATAGAGCAAAATTACTGTGAGTTAATTAGGTTTTGATACATTAGTTAAGTACCTTCACATAATACAAGGAAGTTAATGAATAAGCCAAATATCAAGTTTATCCCAAAGGATAACAAACAATTTACCAAGACACTTAAACAACGTATTGATAATTATTTTAAGGAAAAAGGCATTTCTAAGAATGCCAATTTTAAAATGAAATTGAAATCTGCTTCAATGATTTCGATTTATGTTGTTCCTTTTATCTGTTACATTGTATTTCAACCAAGTTTACCAATTACTTTGTTGCTGTTTACCATAATGGGCGTAGGTATTGCAGGTATTGGTATGTCTGTAATGCACGATGGCGCACATGGTTCGTATAGCAAAGATTCTAGAGTGAATTTTTTAATGGCACATACCATCAACATTGCTGGTGGTGCTGTGGCTAATTGGAAACTACAACACAACGTTTTGCATCACACATTCACTAACATTACACACTACGATGATGACATTATGGAGCGCGCATTATTGCGATTCTCACCACACGCAAAACACCATCCTCATCAACGCTTTCAACATTTCTACGCTTGGTTTTTTTATAGTTTGCTTACGCTGTATTGGGTAGTAGCTAAAGATTTTGTACAGTTTTTTAAATACAACAAAGAAGGCGTAAACAAAGAAACACCCGAGCAACGCAGTGCTACGTTTAGAAAAATTATAGCCGTTAAAGTAGTGTATTATTTAGCATTTTTAGTGTTTCCTATTATGTACTTAGACCTACCTTGGCACTATACCGTATTAGGATTTTTGTTGATGCATTTAGTAGCTGGACTTATTTTATCCTTGGTGTTTCAAATGGCGCACACATTAGAAATTGCAAGCTTTCCATTGCCAAACGAAGAGCACGTTATTGAAGACGAGTGGGCAGTACACCAACTTAAAACTACTGTAAACTTTGCCCGAAAAAATAAATTTATTACGTGGTATGTTGGTGGGCTGAACTACCAAGTAGAACACCATTTGTTTCCCAACATTTGCCACATTCACTATCCTGATATTGCTCCCATTGTAAAGCAAACTGCCGAAGAGTTTGGAATA
>CAYVVI010000095.1:0-6040 GCA_964455265.1 uncultured Flavobacteriales bacterium
CTTACAGAACTAAAAGACCTTATTTGGCAAGAACTTAACCGATAATGTGGTTATTCGAAAAAATAGAACAACTAGACCAGCAACTATTGTTGTTCATCAACAGCTTACACTCTCCTTTTTTTGACAAGATAATGTGGAGCATAAGTGCCGAGTGGTTTCCCATTCCGTTTTATGTTTTAGTTGTTGTTTTGTTGTTCAAGTTTCTTGGATGGAAACACGCACTAATAGCTATTCTTGTCATTGCTGCATCGGTAGGTTTAGCCGATTTAATTTCTAACGAAGTATTCAAACATACGATTCAACGCTACCGCCCAACCCACCATTTAGAGTTGATGGATAAAGTACATGTAGTAAACGACTATCGTGGTGGCATGTATGGTTTTGTGTCTTCTCATTCGGCCAATATGTTTGCCTTTGCAACGTGTTCACTGTTGTTCATCAAACAAAAATGGGTAACTATTTTATTGTTGACGTTTGCCATAGTAGTAGGATATAGCCGCATTTACTTAGGTGTGCATTATCCGTTAGATGTAGTAGGAGGAGCCATGGTGGGTGCTAGTGTGGCTGGTTTTTTGGTGGCCTTAAAAAACAAAATGCTGTCAGTTTGAGTGTCACGATGAATATCGGGATGTATCGAAAATTAAGTATTTTGTCTATATTTCGATATATTCCATGTTGCGGTTCGCTTTTTCTCACCACAACTTTGGAACACTCAATATGACAAAATGTAATTACTCTTAACTTTATAAACTTTAAACTATGATGTGGTTAGCAGTATTTATCGGTGGTGGATTAGGTAGTTTAGCACGCTTTGGTGTGAGTAAATTGACTATGCATTACTGGGCATCGTCATTTCCTTTAGCTACGTTAATCTCTAACGTATTAAGTTGCGTACTATTAGGATGGTTTGCCTATAAATTTCAAGATGCCAGCTCAACGCTAAAAGCATTGGTGATTATTGGTTTTTGTGGTGGCTTTAGCACTTTTTCTACCTTTAGCTACGAAACCTTAACACTTATTAAACAAAGCGAATGGCTATTCGTTATCGCTAATATTTTACTAAGCGTAAGTGCTTGCTTATTGGTGTTGTGGATGTTGGCGAAAAATTAATTACATTTTTTTCATCGCTTCAACAGCTCTCTCAACAGCAATATCATCAATGTTTAAGTGGGTAACCATGCGTATTCTACCTGCGCCAAAAGGGATGGCTAACACGCCTTTTTCTTTTAGTTTTTCGCAATATGTTTGAGGGGTAATATCATCTTCTAAATAAAACACCACAATGTTAGTTTCGGGTTCTATTACAGAACGAATGTGTCTATAATCACTTACATGAGCTGCCAGTTCTTTCGCGCGCTTATGGTCATCAGCTAAACGGGTAATGTTGTTTTCTAAAGCGTAAATACCTGCTGCAGCTAGGTAGCCAGCTTGGCGCATACCACCACCAAATACTTTGCGCACTCTACGTGCTTGCTTTATAAATTCTTTATCACCCAATAATAATGAGCCCACAGGACAACCCAAACTTTTAGAAAGACAAATAGAAATAGAGTCGAACAATTGTCCGTATTGTTCAGGGGTTTCGTTGTTTTTAATCATGGCGTTAAACAAGCGTGCGCCATCAATATGGTAATTTAGCCCGTGGTTAAGACATACTTTTTTAATGGCTTCCAACTCCGAAAAATCAAAACAAACCCCACCACCTCGGTTGCTTGTGTTTTCTACAGAAACCAAGGAAGTCACTGCATAATGCACATCATCTGGGTTGATGTTGTTTTCTACATCATTAGCGGTAAACAACCCGCTAGTACTTTCAATCAAACGCACCGAAGCACCTGAATTTTTAGCAATGCCACCACCTTCATAATTATATATATGTGCTTGGCGGCTGCATATCACTTCTTCGCCTGGTTTTAGGTGTACGTTCAAAGCAATTTGGTTGGTCATAGTGCCCGAACTACAAAACAAAGCGGCTTCCATGCCAAACAATTGGGTTGCTTTTTCTTCCAAAGCATTTACGGTTGGGTCTTCGCCAAATACATCATCACCCACCTTTGCCGAGAACATGGCTTCCAGCATTTCTTTAGTGGGTTGAGTTACGGTATCACTTCTGAAGTCGGCGTATTGGTTCATTAGTTTATTGGGTGTTTGTCAATGGTCATAATGTCTAAAGTCTATAAGGTCAAAAGTCATTTTCAAATTGGTCCATTTTCAAATCTTCAAATTATCATTGTTACATTGCTTAATCAGCACATTGCTACATTTTTCTCATAATCATCAATCCATCTCTCACAGGGGCTAACACATTTTCTACACGTGGGTCGTTGTGAATTTTTTTATTGAATTCAACCAGCGCTTGTGTGTCTTTGTCATTGGCTTTTATGGGTTCAATTACCTTCCCGCTCCATAAAACATTGTCGGCAATAATGAAGCCGCCTTTACGTACTTTGTCAATCACCAAATCAAAGTAGTTGCTGTAATTTTCTTTGTCGGCATCAATAAATACCAAATCAATGGTTTCTTTGATAGCTGGAATAATTTCCATGGCATCACCAATGCGAAAATCTATTTGCTTCGCATAGTCCGATTTATCGAAATAACTTTTGGTAAATGGCGCCAATTCTTCGTTTACATCAATGGTGATGAGCTTTCCGTCTTTTTGTAAACCTTCAGCTATGCACAAAGCAGAATAGCCAGTATAGGTGCCAATTTCTAAAATACATTTTGGCTGAATCATCTGGCTAAACATACTTAGCAAACGTCCTTGAATATGCCCAGAGAGCATTCTTGGTTGCAATATTTTTAGATGCGTTTGTCGGTTTAGGTCGTTTAATAAATCGCTTTCGGATGAGGTGTGTTGTTCTGCGTAGGCATTAAGTCGTTCGTCAATAAATTCCATCGTTCTCTTAAATTTTCAGTAAATATAATTTTTTTTGATGGCTTTTTAACGACCTTTGTTAGCTAAACAAATCAAAATAAAATGAAAAAGAAGCTATTAATTATCCCCATTTTTATAATCTTTATTGTACTTTTGGGAGCGTTTTCAAGTGAGTATCAAAACAAAAAATCAAATAAGAAAATGAAATTAGAAAACAAAATAGATTCGGCTAGTTATGCTATTGGCGTTAATATAGGTCAGAATTTAAAAGCACAAGGGCTAACGGAATTAAACGTTAATGCTATTTCTGCTGCATTAGGAGACGTTTTTGCAAAAAACGATTTACAAATATCTGAGCAAGATGCTGGTAAAATAGTTCAAGAGTTTGTTGAAGAAACCACCAAAAAACGTATTGAAGCTAACAAAACTAATGGGGCTAAATTTTTAGAAGAAAATGCTAAAAAATCTGGTGTAATTACTTTACCAAGTGGTCTTCAATATGAAATTATAACGGAAGGTTCGGGAGCTAAACCAACAGCTTCTAACAAAGTAAAAACACATTATCACGGTACGTTAATTGACGGAACCGTTTTTGACAGCTCTGTAAAAAGAGGTGAGCCATTGACTTTCCCTGTGGGTGGTGTTATAAAAGGATGGCAAGAAGCGTTGCAACTAATGTCAGTTGGATCAAAATGGAAACTATATGTACCCTATAACTTAGCTTATGGCGAAAGAGGTGCAGGTGGTGCTATCGCTCCTTTTTCTACCCTTATTTTTGAAGTAGAATTATTAGAAATTATTGAAGAATAACCCTCAAATCAAATCACTTAAACAAAACATGAAACACTTATTAATTATTCCTGCACTTGCTTTAGTAGTGGGATGTAACGACAAAAAAAGCACTGAAGTTACTGTTAATTTAGAAGATGAAAACACCAAGCTATCGTATAGTTTAGGTGTAGTTTATGGTAACGATATCATCAGTTCAAAAGACCAATTAGAATTTTTACAAGACTCCATTTTTATTCAAGGAATTAAGGATGCGTTAGCATCAAAAACAAAAGTTGACTTGCAAACGGCACAATCTAATTTAGATGCTCATTTTATGCAAAAAAGAGAATCTAAAGTGAATGAAAATGTTGAAGCAAGCAAAGTGTTTTTTGAAACCAATGCTAAACGCGAAGGTGTTATTCAAATAGAAAGTGGTTTGCAGTATGAAATTTTGAAAGAAGCAAAAGGAAATAAACCAGTAGCTACAGACAAAGTAAAAGTTCATTACCACGGTACATTATTAGACGGAACTGTTTTTGATAGTTCTGTAGATAGAGGAGAGCCAGTAACTTTTGGAGTTACTGAAGTAATCCCTGGTTGGACTGAAATTTTACAACTTATGCCAGTTGGTTCTAAATGGAAAGTTTTCATTCCTTATAATTTAGCTTATGGCTCACAAGGCGCAGGACCAATTCAGCCGTATTCCACATTAATTTTTGAAATAGAATTACTTGATATAGTTAAGTAGTTAAAATAGTTTTCTAACAAAAAAGCCCCGAGATTTTCGGGGCTTTTTTTATTGTATAGAAATTATACTATTTCTTTTTACCATGTATTTTTTCGGCAAGTTTAAGTGCTTCGTAAGCATTTACAACACCAGCAGATTTACTTAGTTCGGTAAATTTCACCATTTTCTCATCTTCACCTGGCTGAGCAACTTTCATTTTAGCATACTTAACGCTTGATTTCATTAAGATGTCTTTTACTTGCACAGCTGTAAGGTTTGGATAATAAGACAACACTAAGGCAGCAACTCCAGCTACTGTAGGTGCAGCCATACTTGTACCATTGTAGTTATCGTATTCGTTACCTGGTACGGTAGAATTTATTTGAACACCTGGCGCAAAAATATCAACTGTTTTTTTACCATAATTAGAGAAATTACCTACAAAGTCTCCTTCTTTTAAAGAGGCAGACGAAGCACCAACTTCAAGCCAGTTTTTAGCAATTTTTCCATCGTTGTATTTAGCAGTAGGGTAGGCAACAGTTATATCATTGCTTTTACCATCGTTACCAGCAGCGTGTACTAATAATACTCCTTTTTCTTCAGCATATTTTATGGCTTTATCTACAGCATCTTTATAAGGAGAGTATGCTTTACCAAAGCTCATATTTATCACTTTTGCACCATTGTCAACAGCGTAAATAATAGAGTTTGCTACGTCTTTATCTCGTTCATCACCATTCGGAACAGTTCTGATGCACATGATTTTTACATCTTCTGCAATTCCTTTAATACCTAAACCATTGTTTCTGTTAGCAGCAATAATACCAGATACGTGTGTTCCGTGCTCTCCATGAGGGCCTTCTACATGGTTGTTGCCGTAATACTTTTCGTATGGGTCTTCGTAGTTATCGCCAACAATAGTGCGTGGTTCAAAGTCAAGGTTAAGCATATAGTTTACTTGACCACCGTAATAATCAAACCCACCTTCTAATTGTTTAAGAACATCTTGAGATAGCTGAGCCATTGCCATTTGCTTGTAACCTTTTTCAGCATCATCTTTTGGCTCATATTTAGAAACCACGTCCATAGTTAATTCTTCTACTCCCGTTAATTTTTTCATCTCGGTCATAGAAGTTTCTATACGCTCTTTAATACCTTGCATTTGGGCAAGTCCAGCGTTGGCTTCAGCAAGTTTTTCGTTGTAGCTTTCCTCCATTTTTTTGTAGGCAGCGTACTCTATTTTGTCTTTACCAGTTAGTTTTGTTGGGTCAATATCTTTAAAGCGTTCTCTGTTTTTCTTTACTAAGCGGGTAATTTCCATGGTGTCGTCACCAATGTTATCACTCTTGCCGCCAATAAAATTCCAACCGTGTACGTCATCGATGTAGCCATTTTTATCATCATCAATACCATTACCAGGAATTTCATCTTCATTTACCCAAATTTTTCCTTTTAGGTCTTCGTGGTTTATATCCACACCACTATCAATTACTGCTACAATAATGGTAGAAGATTGTTTGCCTTTTAATAGTTCTTCGTAAGCTTTTTCGGCACTAACACCTTTAACACCGTCTTTTTCTTTGTCAAGTGTAAACCAGTTTTCTGGAAGTTTTTTAGGGCCCATGCCCATTTGTGCGCTGTATGCAAATGGCATTGCCATTAGT
>CAYVVI010000096.1:0-1698 GCA_964455265.1 uncultured Flavobacteriales bacterium
AAAAATCGACTAAAATAAATGCTCTTGAACTTGCCAATTTCCAGTTGTTTAAAGCGTTTTGAAACAGCCAACGAAGGTGCATTTTTAGTTTCTATATACGCATACCCCAACGATGGAGAAGTTACAGAAGTGCGGTAATGTTCGTCAATAAACTGCGTGAGTTTTTTACCCAAACCATGTCCTTGAAATTTTTCTTTCACCGAAAAATACCGAATGTAAATGCCATTAAGTGCATATCCTTCCATAGAAATATCCCGATGGCAATAAGCCGCCACAGCCGCCAATTCATCACCAATATATAAGGTATGAAAATCGGGTTGGTCTAAATCTTCTGTACGCGATTTTACATCTAAGTGACCATAGCGCAAACCTTTGCTGCCGTAGGTGGTTTGCTGCAACAATGCAACAATATCATCTGTAGGAGAAGTGAAAATTTTATAGTGTATGTCTTCGTCTTTTATCATGATAAATGTTGATTTAAAAGGGCAGAAATTTCTTTCGCTTTTGTAAACACCATAAAGTGACCACCACCTTTAACAGTGATTTTTTCTTGAATATAATTGATGGGGAAAAGTTTGTCTTTATCTCCATGAATGTGAATTAATCCTTTAGGAATTACTTTATTTTTCCAGTTTAAAACCTTGCCAATAGCCCATCGTAAAAATTTTTCGTCAGTTTCGTGCATAATGTTTTTTAAGAGGAGTTTTTCTTCTTTTGTTTTTGTTCCAAAAAGATGATAAACAAAGGCATTTGTATGTCGCAAGAAAAAATCGGGAATAGTTTTATTTAATGATGTTCTTCCAATACCTTTTAAATAAAAGGGCAATTCGTTAGCTGTTTTTATAGAAGAGATAATGACAATTTTATCAAATGAAATTTGTTTAGCAACCTCAATAGCGAGCATACCGCCAAAAGAAACTCCTAATAATATGGGGTTGGGTTCGTGTATTTGATTTTGAATGGTTTTTTTAGCGTACTCTTCAATTGATTCGTCTTTGGTTACTCGCTCCCATTTTATATGAATGGGATTAAAATTAGAAAAATCTAAATTTTTAAAAATGCGTTCATCGGCACCAAGCCCACTAAATATGTAAATTGTTTTTTTCAAAATTATCTACTAAAATACATCTAACTTTGTGGTAAATATAGTGAGATGATAGAATTAGAAGGCAAATTAATATCGCTGGATGTGTTTGAGAAAAAATTTGTGTGCGACTTAAACGCATGCAAAGGCGCGTGTTGTGTGCAAGGCGATGCTGGTGCACCACTCACCGAAGAAGAAGCCGCTATTTTAGATGATATTTATGAAGATGTAAAACCCTACCTCCGCCCTGAAGGCATTTCTGCTATTGAGAAACAAGGCAAATATTATATTGATTGGGACAACGAGCCCGTAACTACTTTAGTAAACAATAATGAGTGCGCCTATGCTATTTTTGATGATAAAGGCACAGCGCTTTGCGGAATTGAAAAAGCATACAATGAAGGCAAAGTATCGTTCAAAAAACCTATTTCGTGTCATCTATATCCTATACGTGTAGCCAAACTTTCGGAATACGAAGCAGTAAACTACAACGAATGGAAAATTTGTAAACCCGCTTGTGCGTGTGGTGAGCAACTCAATGTAAAGGTGTTTCGCTTTTTAAAAGAAGCCATCATTCGTAAATGGGGCAAAGCATTTTATGAAGAACTAGAGAA
>CAYVVI010000096.1:1798-5998 GCA_964455265.1 uncultured Flavobacteriales bacterium
TAAAAGAAGCCATCATTCGTAAATGGGGCAAAGCATTTTATGAAGAACTAGAGAACATTGATAAGGAGTTAGAAAGTCGAAAGTTTAAAAGTCCTAATAAAAAGGGAAATCTATAGACTCTTCATCACCTGATTCCTCAATCACTTCATCACTCTTTACCAAAAGAGCGCGAAAGTGTTAGTTTTGCATAACATATATACATAACTAAATTCTCTTTATCAACACGGAAAGTTTAATAATAAAGTTTTACACAGGATAATGCTTTCATAACGAATTTGATTATCAACTTTTTACTACATCATTACAACAACTAACAACGCTGAAACGTAGATTTTATATTTTGCAACACCTCTACACGTCAATGTTTACAATATGTTCAGGCACTTATTAAAAAATCGTGTTGAAAACTACATCCAAATGTTTATCGTTTTCGATTGACTCGTGTTTCATTTTTTGCAACTTTTGTACTCCCCGATTGACAATAACAAGCCAATCACCCCAAACACATAATTTTAGTACAATTTTAGGCCTATTGGTCAACGAGATAACTTTAATTTATTAGTAATTTTTTTAAAAATATTTTGAGCATGGAAGATACCAAAGTAACCGAAACCACTGTAAACATTAACAATGTGCTACCAAAAAATACTCCTCTACAAGAACCAATTTTAACAGAAAATCCAAATCGCTTTGTGTTATTTCCAATAGAACACAACGACATTTGGGCTATGTATAAAAAAGCTGAAGCAAGTTTTTGGACTGCTGAAGAAATTGATTTATCGCCAGACTTAATAGACTGGGAACACAAATTGAATGACGATGAACGTCACTTCATCAAACATGTATTAGCATTCTTTGCTGCATCAGATGGAATCGTAAATGAAAATTTAGCAGAAAACTTTTTAAGTGAAGTACAATATACAGAAGCAAAATTCTTTTACGGCTTTCAAGTAACTATTGAGAACATTCACTCAGAAACATACTCTTTATTGATAGACACCTACATTAAGGACAAAAAAGAAAAAGACTTTTTATTCAATGCTATCGATACGTTAGATTGCGTTCAGAGAAAAGCAAAGTGGGCATTAAAATGGATTGACAAAGGAAACTTTGCTCAACGCTTGGTTGCTTTTGCTGCTGTTGAAGGAATTTTCTTTTCAGGGTCATTCTGTTCAATTTTCTGGTTAAAGAAAAGAGGATTAATGCCAGGATTAAGTTTCTCTAACGAATTGATATCTCGTGACGAAGGCCTACATTGCGACTTTGCTTGCCTACTTTATAACCATCACCTAGTTAATAAACTTTCGGTAGAAGAAGTAACCGAAATCATAGCAGATGCCGTAGAAATAGAAAAAGAATTTGTTACCGATGCATTGCCTGTTCGCCTTATCGGAATGAATGCTGAAATGATGCAACAGTACATTGAATTTGTTGCAGACAGATTACTTGTAGAATTAGGTTGTCCTAAAATTTATAACGTAAGCAACCCGTTTGATTTTATGGATATGATTAACCTACAAGGTAAAACGAACTTCTTTGAAAAAAGAGTGGGCGAATACCAAAAAGCAGGAGTGCTTGGCGGAGGAAAAGACGACCAATCATTTACACTTGACGCTGATTTTTAATTTTTAACCAATAGATATTTTAACCTTAAATACCCTCGCATAAATTATGTATGTAGTAAAAAGAGACGGAAGAAGAGAAGCCGTGAAATTTGATAAAATAACGGCACGAATTCAAAAACTTTGCTATGGACTAAACCCCATTGTCAAACCAGAAATAGTTGCCATGAAGGTAATTGAAGGTTTGTACGATGGTGTTACCACGCGCGAGTTAGATAACTTAGCTGCAGAAGTAGCTGCTACCAACACCACGCAACACCCTGATTATGCCTTGCTGGCTTCGCGTATTGCAGTATCTAACCTGCACAAAAGCACCAAAAAATCTTTCTCAGAAACCATGAAAGATTTGTACGAGTATGTAGATTTTAAAACAAACAAAAACGCATCGCTTTTGGCTGATGATGTTTATGAAGTGATAAAAACCAATGCCGAAGTATTAGACTCTAACATCATTTATGATAGAGATTTTCGCTTCGATTATTTTGGTTTTAAAACCTTAGAGCGCTCTTACTTATTAAAAGTAGAAAACAAAGTAGTTGAACGTCCTCAGCACATGTTTATGCGAGTTGCTGTTGGTATTCATAAAAGTGATATCCAATCGGCTATAGCTACTTACAACATGATGAGCGAAGGATGGTTTACACATGCCACACCAACCTTATTTAATGCAGGAACACCAAAACCACAAATGTCATCTTGTTTCTTACTTACCATGAAAGAAGATAGCATTGCAGGGATTTATGATACATTAAAATCATGTGCTAAAATTTCACAATCTGCAGGTGGTATTGGTTTATCAATACACGATGTTCGTGCAACAGGTTCGTATATAAAAGGAACTAATGGAACTTCAAATGGAATTGTACCAATGTTGCGTGTATTTAATGATACAGCTCGCTATGTTGATCAAGGTGGAGGAAAGCGCAAAGGGTCGTTTGCTATTTACTTAGAGCCATGGCATGCCGATGTGTTTGATTTTTTAGATTTAAAGAAAAATCATGGGAAAGAAGAGCAACGTGCACGTGATTTATTCTACGCATTGTGGATACCAGATTTGTTTATGAAACGCGTGGAAGAAGGCGGAGATTGGACATTAATGTGCCCTAACGAATGCCCTGGTTTATCAGACACCTACGGAGACCAATTTGAAGCACTATACACTAAATACGAGCGTGAAGGCAAAGGTCGTAAAACTGTTAAAGCACAAGACCTGTGGTTTAAAGTATTAGAATCGCAAATTGAAACAGGTACGCCTTACATGTTGTATAAAGATGCTGCCAATGCAAAATCAAACCAACAAAACTTAGGTGTAATCAAGTCCTCAAACTTGTGTACAGAAATAATGGAATACACAGCGCAAGATGAAGTAGCTGTATGTAACTTAGCATCTGTTGCTTTACCTAAGTTTGTTCGCGATGGAAAATTTGACCACGATAAGTTATTTGAGATTACGTATCAAGTAACCAAAAACTTAAACAAGATAATAGACGAAAACTACTATCCAGTGCCTGAGGCGCGCAACTCAAACATGCGTCACCGTCCTATTGGTATTGGTGTACAAGGTTTGGCAGATGCATTTATTTTAATGCGTTATCCATTCGAATCGGAAGAAGCACGCAGATTAAACAGCGAAATTTTTGAGACCATTTATTATGCATCAATGACTGCTTCTAAAGATTTAGCTAAAGAAGATGGCCCATACGAAACCTACGAAGGTTCTCCTGTTTCAAAAGGAATTTTCCAATTCGATATGTGGGGTGTAACTCCATCATCACGTTGGGAATGGAACATCTTAAAAGAAGAAGTAAAACAATACGGTGTACGCAACTCACTATTGTTAGCGCCAATGCCAACAGCTTCTACTGCACAAATTTTAGGAAACAACGAATGTTTCGAGCCATATACGTCTAACATTTACACAAGAAGAGTATTAAGCGGAGAGTTTATCATTGTAAACAAACACTTACTGCGCGATTTAGTGAAGTTAGGCATTTGGAACGATGATATAAAGAACAAATTAGTAGCTGCTAATGGTTCTGTACAAAACATCAACGAAATTCCTGATAATATTAAAGAGCTGTACAAAACGGCTTGGGAAATTTCACAAAAAACCATTGTAGATATGGCTGCCGATAGAGGCGCATACATTTGCCAATCGCAATCGTTAAACATCTTTATGGAGAACGCCAACTTTGCGAAGTTAACATCAATGCACTTCTACGGATGGAAAAAAGGATTAAAAACAGGTATGTACTACCTAAGAACCAAAGCCGCTACAGATGCTATTAAGTTTACTCTAGAGAAAGCAGCGGTTGAGCAACCTAAAGCACAAGTTAAAACGGTTGAAGAACGCCAAGCAGAAATTGCTTGCTCGTTAGACAACCCTGATAGCTGTGAAATGTGCAGTGGCTGATAAGCCGCGCACATTCAGCGAAGCTAAATGTGTTCTGGTTGATTTGATAAGAACCACTAGCTAGTAACACATTCAACGAAGTTAAATGTGATCTGGTTGATACCAAAAATATTTTCGCTGTGAAGCGAATGTTACAACAAACATCTACCATGAAACCCTTCTCGA
>CAYVVI010000097.1:0-5887 GCA_964455265.1 uncultured Flavobacteriales bacterium
TTCAATGCGTATGGTTTTTTCTTCTACAGAATAGCTTTTTTCTTTGCTGAATTCCATCATCACTCTAATAGGTTTTTCGGAAGATGTGTTGGCATAAACGTCCATCTTTCTGTTTAAAAATAGCCCATTAGCAAAACATTCTTTAGCAAATTTTTCAGCTTGAATAACAGGTAATATTACAGAGAGTAGTCCATTTTCATAAAGATGTTTCTTGGCAAAATCTATAACATCATTAAAAGCCAATGCTTCTGTGTGGCGTGCAATGGTGAGCTTTTCGTTTTTATTTTCGTTAGCATCATCAAAGTAAGGCGGGTTGCTTACAATTAAATCGTAAAATTGAGTTGGCGTAAACTGTTGCAGTGGTTGATGAATGATGCTTAAGCGTTCTTTCCATGGCGAATGCTGAAAATTATAACTTGCCTCTTTACACGCATCCTCATCAATTTCAATAGCATCAATATAAGCCAAACTGTTGCGTTGGGCTATCATAAGCGCAATAAGCCCTGTGCCTGTGCCAATATCTAAAACTCTATAACGATCGTTTATATTACACCAAGCACCAAGTAGCGTACCATCGGTTCCTACTTTCATTGAACTTAAATCTTGCTTAATACTAAATTGCTTGAATTGAAATACAGATTCCATATCTTGTTACCTCCATTAAGGAAAGTAAATATACAAAAAATATTACAAGCGTTGCAATGGTGTACAAACTCCATCTACACAACTGTAGCATTTTAGTTTGTCTTTAAATACCGATGATTTGAACACGGATTTATTTAACAACATTCGCACACATTCTTGAATACCTTCTATAATGGATGGATGTGGATGAATAAGCTCTGCCAATTCTTCAATGCCTTTGCCCATTTTAATTAATAAAGCTACTGCTTGAATGGCACTAGAAGCATGTTCGCCAATGGCGCGCATGCCTAAAATTTTCATTTCTTCATCGTTGGTAACAATAATCTTAAAGAACCCTTGGGTTTTGCGCATAGCAATGGCTCTAGAAATACACGAGAAATCAATTTTAGCAACTTTAAAATGTAGCCCTTTTTCTTTGCATTGTTTTTCGTTTAAACCAACGGATGCTACTTCTGGGTCTAAAAACATTATGGTAGAAATGTTGTCGTATGACAAACGTTCTGTAACGTTTCCAAACATTTTTTCTACAGCATGGCGAGCTTCTAACTCACCCATATTCACTAAAGCAATTCTACCCGAAACATCGCCTACGGCAAATATGTTGGGGATGTTTGTTTGTGTATCATCATCACCAATATGAACCCCGCGCACACTCATTTTTACGCCAGCATTTTCTAGTCCTAATTTTTCAATATTGGGCGTTCTACCAACAGAAAGGAGTGCTTTTTCAACACGAATCACTTCTTTTCGGCCATCATCATAAGAGAGTTCGTATTCTACTTCACCATCTACCACTTCAATGCGTTCTAACTTTGATTTGTGATGTATTACTACTCCCCTCGATTTAAGATTTGAGGCAATTAAATCAGAAATATCTTCATCTTCAAAAGGAAGAATTCTATCTGCTCGGTCAATAATATGAACTTTGGTTTTCCCGAAGTTAGAAAACATGGTTGCGTATTCACAACCAATTACACCAGCACCAACAATTACCATGCTTTTAGGAAACTCGTCAATGTGATGAATACCATCGCTAGTTAAAATGATTTTTTCATCTACCTCTATGCTCGGAAGATGTCTAGGTCTGCTACCTGTTGCAAGAATAATATAATCTGCGGTGATGGTTTTTTTCTCTTCGTTTTTATCTATTTCAACGGTGTGTGTGTCTAGCAATTTCCCGAATCCTTTTTCATAAGTAAAAAGGTTGTTCATAGATTCGGTTTGCAGTAATTTGATGTGACATGAATATTGAAATTTTCTTTCAAAGAGAGCTTCATTCACGGTTTTGGTGGCTTCTTCCCACGTTACGTCAAAGCGTCTTCTACCTTGCGAAACAATTTGTTCGTTTACTGCTTTTACTTTTTGAGAAAGCTCCCAAAGGGTTTTAGAAGCAAGTGCGCCATCGTAAACGCCAGCCCCACCAATTTTATTTTTTTCAATAAGAATAACCTTTTTTCCATAGTCAATGGCGCGCATAGCAGCCGCATACCCAGCGGGTCCGCCTCCAATCACACATAAATCGAAATGCTCCATTTTTATCAAATCCTTGTTTAGTGGGCGAAAATTACTAAAATAGTTTTAACACACTTCTAATTTTAACGTTAATTTAGCCCTGTATGGAATATGCAGACAAATTAGCTACTTTAGATAAGCAGCGCGTAAGTAAATCGGTTCAAAAACTTAGGAAGGAGCAACCCAAAGCGTTAGATCAGTTATTTCATTCTCTGCACGATGAAGTTTTTGAGCGAATTGACTGCTTAAAATGTGCCAATTGCTGCAAAACAACTAGTCCGTTGTTTAGAGATAAAGACATTGAACGCTTAGCCAAGCATTTAAAACTCAAAGAGCAACAATTCATTGAAAAATATCTTGTTGTTGATGCCGATGGTGATTATGTGTTTCCATCAGCACCGTGTCCGTTTTTATTAGAAGATAACCATTGCTCAGTATACGAATACCGCCCCAACGCCTGCCGAGAATATCCTCATACAGATAGAAAACGGATGCACCAAATACTAAACCTTACCGCAAAAAATGCGGATATTTGCCCAGCCGTGGCAGATATTTTTCAAAAGATATTCGTTAAGCAAAAAATTTAGCGTTTAATTCACTTATCTAACAGAAAATTAAACTACATTCGCAACCCCAAAATTATTTTAATTGGCTGATAAAGAGTTAATCATAATAGGTTCTAAAGAACGAATTTTGTTCAAAAACTACTTGCACGAAAAGGTAGTGGCGCGCGTAGATACAGGAGCAAAAACTTCTGCGGTGCATTGCGTAAACTTTTGGTTTGATAAGCAACCTGGAAGAAAGCCCTTAAATTTTATTCTGATTAACGAAAAATTTCCGCCCATTAAAACTACCTCTTACAAAAAGCGCTACGTTAAAAGTTCTAACGGAGGTGTAGATGTGCGTTACTCTGTAATGCTAGACGTTAAGATGGGTAAATACATTTACAAAGCCGAGTTTACTTTGGCTAATAGAGACCATATGCAACACAAAGTTCTATTAGGACGAAATCTGTTAGCAGGAAATTTTATAGTAGATGTAGAAAAGAAATTTTTATTGAAAAAGAAAAAAGTAGTTAATAGTAAATAGCCAATAATATAACTTTCAACGTAAATGAAAATTGCCATCCTTTCAAGGAATCCTCGCCTTTACTCAACCAACCGATTGGTTGAAGCGGCAAACCAACGTGGGCACGAAGTAGTAGTGCTTGACCATATTGCATGTAGTATGGTTGCCGAACACAAGCGCCCAAAAATATTTTACAAAGGCAAAGAGTTGAACGATATCGATGCCATTATTCCACGTATTGGTGCTTCGGTTACGTTTTACGGAACGGCTGTTGTGCGTCAGTTTGAGATGATGGGAACATTTTCTGTAAACTCATCGGTGGCTATTGTGCGTTCACGCGATAAACTGAGAAGCTTACAAATTTTTTCACGCCACGATATTGGCATCCCTAAAACGGTATTTGCCAACCACCCTAAAGATATTGATAACCTTATCCATCAAGTGGGTGGCGCGCCTTGCATCATAAAATTGTTAGAAGGCACACAAGGTATAGGCGTAGTATTAGCAGAAACTAAGAAAGCAGCAAAGTCGGTTATCGAAGCATTTTGGGGATTGAATTCTCACATGTTGGTGCAAGAATTTATTGCCGAAGCAGGCGGTGCAGATATTCGTGCATTTGTTGTAGATGGCAAAGTAGTAGGAGCGATGAAACGCCAAGGAGCAGATGGTGAATTCCGTTCTAATTTACATAGAGGTGGACATGCAGTGCCAGTGAAATTAAACAAAGCAGAAAAGAAAATGGCTTTAGATGCCGCTAAAGCTATGGGCTTAAATATGTGTGGTGTTGATATGATTCAATCTAAACGTGGGCCACTTATTTTAGAAGTAAACTCATCACCAGGTTTAGAAGGCATCGAAAACTCAACAGGATTGGATATTGCAGGAGAAATCATTAAATTTATCGAATCAAGCCACAAAAAAGGGGTTAAGTACAAAAAGGATAAAATCAACGCATAAACAATAGTTTACCATGTCAGACGATAAGAAGATAATTTTTTCAATGGTGGATGTGAGCAAAACCACTCCACAAGGCAAGCAAATTTTAAAAAACATTTACCTCTCGTTTTATTACGGAGCTAAAATTGGTGTGTTAGGTTTAAACGGTGCAGGTAAATCTACCGTGATGCGCATCATTGCAGGTGAAGATAAAAACTACCAAGGTGAAGTTGTGTTTTCTCCAGGTTACTCGGTGGGTTATTTACCGCAAGAGCCAAAATTAGACGAAACCAAAACTGTGCTAGAAGTAGTGCGTGAAGGCGCTCAAGAGGTGGTAGATATTCTTGCAGAGTACGAAGAAATCAACAACAAGTTTATGGATGAAGAAATCCTAAACGACCCCGATAAAATGGATAAGTTAATTCAACGCCAAGCAAAAGTACAAGAGAAAATAGATTTACTTGACGCATGGAATTTAGATTCTAAATTAGAATTAGCCATGGATGCATTGCGTACACCTTCTGGAGAAACGCCAATTAGCGTGCTTTCTGGAGGAGAAAAAAGACGTGTAGCACTTTGCCGTTTATTATTGCAACAACCCGATATTTTATTACTGGATGAGCCCACCAACCACTTAGATGCTGAATCGGTGCATTGGTTAGAACTTCATTTACAACAGTACAAAGGCACGGTAATAGCCGTAACCCACGACCGTTATTTCTTAGACAACGTAGCAGGTTGGATTTTAGAATTGGATAGAGGAGAAGGCATTCCATACAAAGGCAACTATTCATCTTGGTTAGAGCAAAAACAAAAACGCTTACAACAAGAAGAAAAGCAAGAATCTAAACGCCAAAAAGCATTGCAACGTGAGTTGGAATGGGTGCGCCAAGGGGCTAAAGGTCGCCAAGCGAAAGGAAAAGCACGTTTAAATAGCTACGAGCAATTGCTTAACGAAGACGTAAAAGAAAAAGAAGCTAAGTTGGAAATTCCTATTCCCAACGGACCACGTTTGGGTAATGAAGTAATAGAAGCCATCAACATTTCAAAGGCATTTGGTGATAAATTGTTGTATGAAAATTTAAGTTTTAAATTGCCACCCAATGGAATTGTAGGTGTTATAGGTCCAAACGGTGCTGGTAAAACCACTTTGTTTAGATTGATAATGGGCGAAGAAAAACCCGATGCAGGAGAGTTTAAAGTAGGTTCTACGGTGATGATTGGCTACGTTGACCAAAACCACAAAGAACTAGACCCCAACAAATCGGTGTATGATGTAGTATCGGGTGGAAACGAAGTGATAGAAATTGGAGGCGCAAAAATCAACTCGCGTGCTTACATTTCGCGCTTCAACTTTGTTGGTGCCGACCAAGGTAAAAAAGTAGGCGTACTTTCAGGTGGTGAGCGTAACCGCTTGCATTTAGCCATGACATTGAAAACAGAAGCCAACGTATTGTTGTTAGATGAGCCCACCAACGATATTGATGTAAACACCCTACGTGCATTGGAAGAAGGTATTCAAAGCTTTGCAGGTTGTGCTGTTGTTATTTCGCACGACCGTTGGTTCTTAGATAGAATTTGTACGCACATCCTTGCGTTCGAAGGCGATTCGCAAGTGTATTGGTTTGAAGGTACCTATTCAGAATACGAAGAAAACCGCAAACAACGCTTAGGCGGAGACATGATTCCGAAGCGCATCAAGTACAAAAAACTTACAAGGTAAGGG
>CAYVVI010000098.1:0-5874 GCA_964455265.1 uncultured Flavobacteriales bacterium
AGCACAAATATGGAAAGTGATATGATGGGATATATTTCAATCCCGTCTATCGATGTCATATGATGTTTTATAAATTTTAACATAGCGTTTCTTATTTTTTGTTTTTAATATCTACTCCTAAGCGCTGTAAGTAAGCAGTAAGCGCAACAATTTCTTTTTTACTCAAGTCCTGAATCTTTTCTTCAGAAGGTTCTTCAGATACATCATTTACAATGCGCGTTGCAATTTCGTATGCTTGTTTATTTAAGTCGTTTATTGCTTCTTCTTCGTAACCTTCTGCATAAGGAACGCCTAACGTTCTCATGGCAGAAATTTTCTTTTTAGTTAAAGATGTGTCTAATTCATCATCGGCTAACCAAGGATATGCTGGCATGATAGAACCTGGGGAAATATCTTTCGGACGAATCATATGGATGTAGTGCCAAGAGTCAGGACGAAGTCCGCCTTCACGTGCTAAGTCTGGCCCTGTACGTTTACTACCCCACTGGAATGGATGGTCGTAAACAAACTCACCTGCTTTTGAATATTCGCCATATCGTGCGGTTTCAAAACGCAATGGACGAATCATTTGCGAGTGACAGTTGTAACAACCTTCACGTATATAAATGTCTCTACCTTCTAATTCTAAAGGTGTGTAGGGTTTTACACTTTCAATAGTAGGAATGTTAGATTTTACAATAGCTGTAGGAATAATTTGTACCAATCCACCAATAGAAATTACAATTAAACTCAACACCATAAATTGGATGGGTTTTCTTTCGATTGCTCTGTGCCAGTATTCTTGTTTGTGTTTACCATGAGCATTTGTTTCAACAGTTACTTCAACAACTTCTTCTTTGATTAAATTACCTAAAGCAGCTGTTTTAAATAAGTTGTAAACCATAACAATGGCGCCTACCAAGTAGATTAAACCACCAAACGAACGCATGGCATAAAGCGGTTTTAATTGCTCAACCGTTTCTAAGAAATCTTTGTGAACTAGGGTTCCGTCTGGGTTGAAGTCTTGCCACATTAAACCTTGTACAAAACCTGCCCAATACATTGGAAGCGCATAGAAAATAATACCTAAGGTTGCAATCCAGAAGTGGAAGTTTGCCAAGCGTGTTGAGTATAACTCTCTACCAAATAATTTAGGGAATAACCAGTATAATAAACCAAAGGTGAACATACCATTCCAACCCAATCCACCTACATGTACGTGAGCAACAGTCCAATCGGTAAAGTGTGATAAAATGTTTACAGATTTTAATGAAAGTAGTGGTCCTTCGAACGTAGCCATACCGTAGCAAGTAAGTGCTACTACCATAAATTTCAACATCACATTGTCACGCACTTTATCCCAAACTCCTCGAAGTGTAAGTAATCCGTTAAGCATACCACCCCAAGATGGAGCAATCAACATTACTGAAAACACAACCCCTAGTGATTGTGCCCAATCAGGTAGTGCTGTATATAGTAAATGGTGAGGACCAGCCCAGATGTAAATGAATATTAACGCCCAAAAGTGAATGATAGATAAACGGTAAGAATATACAGGGCGCTCTGCAGCTTTAGGTACAAAGTAATACATCAACCCTAAGTAAGGGGTGGTTAAGAAAAACGCCACGGCATTGTGTCCATACCACCATTGCACTAAGGCATCTTGCACACCTGCATACCACGAATAACTTTTAAAGAACGAAACAGGTAATTCAAATGAGTTAAAAATATGTAATACGGCTACCGTTACAAACGTAGCAATATAAAACCAAATGGCAACATACAAGTGCTTTACGTTTCTAGTAAGAATAGTTGCAAACATATTCCAACCAAATACTACCCAAAGAATGGTAATTAAAATATCAATCCACCACTCTAATTCTGCGTACTCTTTACCTGATGTAATACCAAAAGGAAGCGTTAAAACCGCACATAAAATAATGAATTGCCATCCCCAAAAATTAATGTTACTTAATTTTTTACTCCACATTGAAGTGCGCAACAAACGAGGCAAGGAATAATAAATACCCATAAAAATTCCATTACCTACAAATGCAAAAATCACTGCATTGGTATGCAATGGTCTAATGCGTCCGAAGGAAATGTACTTAAACCCTAAGTATTCATTAAAGAACTCAGGAAATGCCAACTGAAGGGCTGCAATTAGACCCACCAGCATACCTATTACCCCCCAAATCATGGTGGCGTAGGCAAACTTTTTTACGATACTATTGTCGTAACTTACTTGTTTAACGTCCATTGGTTTTACTTTTTATTGATTTTAGTTGTTTGCTTTTTCATGTCATCGAATAAGATGCGCACAGATGGTGTGTAGTCATCATCAAACTGACCAGATTTTGTAGCCCAAATAAACGCTACTAAAAACACCAAAGCCATTGCGATACTTGCTATGACCATTATTGTAATTATTCCCATTGTTTAATACTTTTTTATCCGAAACAAAGTACTTTTATATGCAGGAATAAAAACATGAGTTCTGTCAGTTATAAAACTGATAATTGTCATGTTTTAGGTGAGAATAATTCATAAGCGACTTTTTAAACGGGTAGCAAAAGTGGTAAAAGCCACTATTGTGATTGAACTTAAAGGCATAATAATAGCAGCGATTAAAGGTGTAAGAAGATTGCTAGCTGCAAAAACAAACCCAGTAATATTGTAGGTTAATGAGAATACATAGCTATATTTTAAAACCCTAATTCCGTACTTACTTAATTTCAAAAATTTGGGAATTTTTAGAAACGATGTCGCATTTAGTATAGCATCGGAAGCGGGTGAAAAATTAAATACATCTTCTGCGATGACTACACCAACTTCACTTTGTTTTAACGCTCCTGAATCGTTTAATCCATCGCCAAACATCAAAACATTTTTACCGTCAGCTTTTAAATGTTTAATGTAGTTCAGTTTATCAATTGGCTGTTGATTAAAGTTCAGCTTTACATCATCGCCAAACAAGCGTTTTAAGTTTTCATATTCAGAAGCATTATCTCCAGATAAAACATGAAGTTTATACTTAGGTTTTAACTCATTTATTAACTGCTCTAAACCTTCTCTATAGTGATTTGAGAACTGGAAATATCCAATAACTTCATCATTTTTAGAGACGAAAACTTTTGTTGAAATCGGTTCGTTATTTAAAATTTTAACACCAACAAACTCTGCTGAACCAAGTAAATAACTATCTCCATTTATAATAGCTTTAATTCCTTTTCCTGTAGTACTTTCAAAATTTTGAATAGCTACTTGCTTTGCAGTTGCAGACATTTTTCCAACAATAGACCTACTTAGCGGATGAGCTGATTGATAAGCTAAAGAAAAAATAGCGTTACAATCAATATCACTTAAAGCAGTTCCATGGTAACTTACTTCTGTTTTACCTTGTTGAGTTATCGTGCCCGTTTTATCGAAAATTATATCCGTTATGGAAGCCATACGCTCTACAACAAACGTATTTTTTAAATAGAATTGATACTGACCAAAAATGCGCATGATGTGTCCGAACGTAAAGGGTACAGAGAGCGCCAAAGCACACGGACAAGCTACTATTAATACAGAAACAACAACGTTTACAATTTGTGAAGCATCAATAAATGCCCACACCAAAGCAGATAAAGACGCGAGTATCAAAACCGCTATGATAAACACCCTACTCACTTTTGCCGTGTAGGCAGAAATATTTTTGGAGTTATCGTTTTTAAACGCATCTTGATTCCACAAGCTGGTAAGATAACTTTGGTCAACTTTTTTAATGGCTTTAAGTAAAATGGCTTCTCCGAAGTGTTTACCTCCGGCAAATAATTTATCGCCTACTTGCTTACTTATTTGGTCGCTTTCGCCCGTAACAAAACTGTAATCTACATGAGAGCGTCCTTTTATCAATTCCGAATCTGTTGGGATGATGTCTTCATTTTTCACCCAATACTCATCGCCTATTTTTAGTTTTTCAAGCGGAATGATTTCTTCTCCGTTAGCGGAGTTTAAAGTAACTGCCAAAGGAAAGTACGATTTGTAATTGCGTTCAAACGATAAAGTTTGATAGGTTTTGTTTTGAAACCATTTACCAATAAGTAAAAAGAACACAAAACCTGCAAACGAATCCATATACCCAGGGCCAGCGCCTGTTAAAATATCGAACAAACTTTTAGCATAAAGCGCAATGATACCAACAGATATGGGTATGTCTAAATTGGCTTGCTTGGTGCGTATCGATTTGTAACCCGACACCAAATAATCTTTACCAGAGTAAAACAAAATGGGCAAAGAAAGTATGAGAATAACGTACGCGAAAAAATCTCTGAACTCGGTTACAAAGGTGCTATCTACATTTAAGTACTCCGGAAAACTAAGTAGCATGATGTTTCCAAACGCAAACCCTGCAACTGCCAATTTTAGTATGAGAGACTTATCAAACTTTTTTTGTTGGGTTTCTTCCTGCGCATCAAAAACAGGATTGTAGCCAATAGAATCGAGCAGATACGCCAACTCAGAAAGTTTAATTTTAGATATGTCAAACGTGATGAGTGCTTTTTTGGCGGTAAAATTTACTTCAGAATGTTTTACACCTTCGTGCAAACGGTATAAATTTTCTAAAATCCAAATGCACGAACTGCAATGAATGGAAGGCAACAACACAGAAATTTTACGAATAAACCCTTCGTTGAATAAATAAAATTTAGTGGCAATTTCTTCAGAATCTAAATAGCGGTATTTTTCTGCATTAGATGATTTTGGACGTGCACCTGGTGCAGTATTTATTTTATAAAAATCATCTAAGCCACTATCGCTAAGCAACTGATACACGCTTTTACATCCCGAACAACAAAAAGTTTTGTCATCAAAAACAATGGGCTGTGCAATTGGCGGGTTGCCGCAATGGTAGCATGTATGGTTTTCACTCATAATCGAGGGTAAAGGTCAAAATAATAATCCAACAGAAACATGACATCTGCTTTGAATTTAACTGACTAAAATCATATTTAGTTAGCAATAAAAAACTAATTGAGTACTTTTGTGCCATGCAAAAGCCATTTTACGATAAAACATTTAAACTAGGCGTGCTTGGTGGTGGGCAATTAGGTAAGATGCTCATTCAAGAAGCAGTAAACCTAAATATTAACGTGTGTGTTTTAGAGCCAGCCGCAGATGCACCATGTAGCAAATTAGCAGCCGAATTTACCGTTGGCTCTATTACCGATTTTGATACGGTGTATCAATTTGGTAAGGACAAAGATGTGCTTACCATAGAAATTGAAAACGTAAACATTGAAGCACTTAAGCAATTGCAAAAAGAAGGTGTAAAGGTTTTTCCAACTCCAGAAATTATTGAAATCATTCAAGATAAAGGGTTGCAAAAAGAATTTTACACGCAACATAACATACCTACTGCGCCCTATTTTTTAATAGAAAATAAAGAGGCGCTCAACAACTACATCCAGCAATTTCCTTTTGCGCAAAAATTAAGAAAAGGCGGTTACGATGGAAAAGGTGTGCAACTTTTAAAATCTGAAAGCGACTTAAACAAGGCGTTTGATGCACCGTGTGTGTTGGAAGAATTGGTACATTTTGAAAAAGAATTAGCCTTAATTGTTGCACGCAACGAACAAGGAGAAGTAGCTACCTTTCCTGTGGTAGAAATGGAATTTAACCCAGACGCCAACTTGGTAGAGTTTTTGTTTTCTCCGGCAGATGTTACCGAAGCCATAAGCAACAACGCCCGTGAAATTGCGGTAATCGTAGCTAAGGCATTTAACTTGGTGGGTATTTTAGCCGTTGAATTATTTTTACTAAAAGATGGTAGCATTTTGGTAAACGAATGCGCACCACGTCCGCACAACAGTGGCCACCAAACCATTGAAGGCAACTACACATCGCAAT
>CAYVVI010000099.1:0-5857 GCA_964455265.1 uncultured Flavobacteriales bacterium
TTTCCTTATCTAAAAACATTACCAACTCATCATTACAAGGAACAAAACCAATAGTTGGATGTGCATAGAAAGATCCTTCGGAAGCAACAGCTATAGTGGCAGAACTTTTTTCAAGAGCCATATTGCATTTCATTCTTAGAGTATCAATAGGTGATAAATTCCGTTGTACCTCACCAGAAAAAGTACCCAACTGATCAGTATCAATATTGGTGTCACTTATTAAATTTAGACCTAAATTCTTTTTAAACAAAGGAGCTATAACTCTATCCTTTTGGTGTTTAGTAGCAACAACAAAACTTTTACCATAATAATTTATTAACGATTTAGTCCTCAAAAGAAATATTTATATCCGTATAAACATTAACCCTTTTTGTAGAACTATTTTCATTAAAAAATTCTAATAATTTAATTTTTGTGTTTTCTAGTTCTACTATTCTTTTTTCCGAAGAAATATTAGGTTTACCAAATCTTTCTTTCCAAGAAAAAATCATTAACTGATGAAAATCAATCTTGTCATTAACCATTTTTAATAAAATTGGTTTTATTTCATCAATGGTAAAACTCCCGTTTACCAAATTAAATTTACGCTCTGTGCTCATCGTTATGTTTTTTTGTTTTTGAATTTGATAAAGTGTTATGTGCAAACAAAATGCCTACTATTGATAGAGAATAGAATAGTTCTTTAGCTAACACACTAGAAGTTTTAATTGAAATTGTTACTAAAAAAATTGCAACAGCAGAAACTGAAATTATGTGTATCGATTTCATAAAGTATGATTATTGACCTTGTCCTAATGAAAAAGCTGGCTTTCCATCAAAAGAATACAAGTTCTCCGTTTTAATTACATCTACTCCTTTGTTTATAGCATTTGATAAAAGATCAATTATTTCCTTATTATCAATTTTAGAATTACCTTCTGGCATAAATCTGCATCTCCAATGATTTGTGCAATAGGTTTCATCAAAGCCATTTGGCCAAACTTTAACACCACGGTTGGTGATCATCTTTAACTTAACTCCAGATAGTTCAATACCTTGAAGTTTTTTTGCAACAACTTCAGGATTTTTAGTTTTATCATCTACAAAAACATCTACTCCAAGTAATTCTTTTTTAGATGGCAACTTATCCTTTAGCTTTGGCAATTCAAATGCTTTATTACTTTCATAAGAAACTTTTTCTAAAGAATTTGGCACTTTGCCTAAATTAGCAATTACAGCATCCGCAAATTCGGCTGTACCAACTTTGTGTTTGCTAATACCATCTTTATAAATATCTGCGGTATGAATTCCTTCTTCAATAGTTTTTAGCCATGCATTATGAATTAATTCGGCTGCTTTATTTTCTCCAATATGATTTAGCATTAATACAGCTCCCATATGCAATCCAGATGGATTAGCAATGTTTTTACCTGCAATATCTGGGGCACTACCATGTATGGCTTCGAACATGGCACACGATTCACCAATATTTGAAGAACCTGCCAAGCCCACCGAACCGGTTATTTGTGCTGCAACATCAGAAAGAATATCACCATATAAATTTGGCATAACAATTACATCAAACACTTCTGGAGTATCTGCTAATTTAGCAGCACCTATATCTACTATCCAATGTTCATTTTTAATATCAAGATATTCAACTGCTATCTCATCGAACACTTTATGAAACAATCCGTCAGTTTGCTTCATTATATTGTCTTTTGAAAAACAGGTTACTTTCTTTCTTCCAAAATGACGGGCATATTCAAAAGCATATCGAACTATTTTTTCACAACCAGGTCGACTAATAAGCTTTAAGCATTGAACGACATCTTCTGTTTGTTGGTGTTCAATACCAGCGTACAAATCCTCTTCATTTTCTCTAACAATTACAACATCCATTTTTGGATGTTTAGTGGAAACAAAAGGATGTAAACTATTGCAAGGACGAACGTTTGCATAAAGCCCTAAAGTTTTGCGCATTGTAACGTTTAGGCTTTTATATCCACCACCCTGAGGGGTTGTTATAGGTGCTTTCAAAAACACTTTATTTGTTCTAATACTATCCCAAGCATCAGAAGAAATTCCAGAAGTATTTCCTGAAAGATATACCTTTTCGCCAACTTGAATTTCATCAAATGATACGGATGCTCCAGAGGCCTTTAAAATTTTTAATGTGGCGTCCATAATTTCAGGACCAATGCCATCTCCTTTTGCTACAGTTACTGTTTTCATGGTTTAAATTTTATTTGTGTTATCTCTTATAAATTGATCAAAAAACTTATTGGCATAGGTTATAGGCACAGAATAAATCGGAATGTCCAAACCATAATTTATATTTATAAATTCTTCTAACTGAGAAAATAAAAGCGATTTTGTTTGGAGTGTAATTACCGTGTGAGACGTTTTAAAAACATTTCCATCTTTGTGGACGTAGTAGCTATTATCAACATCAATAGAGGCGCTTGCAGCAAGTCCATTTTTAAGAATTGATTCCGCAAATTGCTCAGCTGAATCAACTTTATCAAGATATATAATTACGCTTATCACAAAAAAACTTTTTGCAAATATGTAGCAGATATATTATATATTTTTATTTATATTTGTTATATTATATATAACGTTTACTTATGAACTATACACTAAACCAACTAAAAATATTTGTTAAAATATTTGAAACCAAGAGCGTAACAAAAACTGCTGAGGCGTTGTTTTTAACACAACCAGCGGTTTCAATTCAATTAAAAAATTTTCAGGAACAATTTAACATTCCATTATATGAGATAATAAATAAGAAGTTATACATCACTCAATTTGGTGAAGAAATTTACAATGAAGCAAAAGCTATTATTGAACAGGGAGAGGTAATAAGACAAAAAACGCTTGCATACAGTGGTCACATAACTGGTAGCATTAAAATATCTTCCGTTTCAACAGGAAAATATGTTATTCCGTATTTCTTAACCGACTTTATAAAAAAATACCCAGGAATAGATATAGCTATTGACGTTACAAACAAGCAAAGTGTAATTAAAAATTTAGAGGAAAATACTGTAGATTTTTCTCTAGTATCGGTAATTCCAAAACACATTAAATTAAACAATATTGAGTTAATGGAAAACGAACTTTACTTAGTTGCAAACTCTGATATAAAAACAAAAGGTTTAGATATTTTCAAAAAACATCCTGTAATTTTCAGAGAAGAGGGCTCAGCAACAAGACATGCTATGGAGTCATTTTTAACTAAACAAAAAATTAGTCCATTAAAAAAATACGAATTAGTATCTAATGAAGCAGTAAAACAATCTGTAATGGCAGATCTAGGAGTGTCCATTATGCCAATAATTGGAATTAAAAATGAAATAAAAAATGGGCTTATAAGAATTGTTAATATAAAAGGTTTACCAATTAAAACAAAGTGGAATATTGTTTGGATAAAAGCAAAAAAATTAAGCCCAGCTGCGCAAGTATTTATTGAACATATAAAATCTTACAAAGAAGATATCATAAAAAAACACTTTGATTTCGCATAACACTATTACCCCACCAAAAACTTAAACCCTTTGCCGTGCACATTTATAATTTCGATAGAAGGGTCTTCTTTTAGATATTTGCGAAGCTTAGCAATGTACACGTCCATGCTACGTCCGTTGAAGTAATTGTCATCTCCCCACACCGCTTTAAGTGCGTGGTTACGTTCTAAAATACCATTTTTATTTTTGCAAAGCAGAGAAAGTAAATCGCTTTCTTTAGTAGTAAGTTTTGTGGTTTGCGCACCTAGTTGTAAGCGTTGTTCTAAAGGTAAAAATGTAAATTTACCAATAGTGTAAGTACTTTCATTTTCTTCAGAAACATTTGCTCTACGTAAAATAGCCGTGATGCGCGCTAGCAATTCTTCCATGCTAAAAGGTTTGGTCATGTAATCATCAGCGCCAACATTAAATCCTTTCAGCGTATCTTCTTTCATTGATTTTGCAGTAAGGAATAAAATAGGTACTTGTTTATCAATTCCACGGATGTCTTCTGCTAATGAAAATCCATCTTTTTTAGGCATCATCACATCTAAAATCACAAACTGAAAACGACCATCTTTAAATGCTTTATAACCATCTTCGCCATTAGTAGCAAGTGTTACATCAAAATTTTTAGCCAATAAATATTCTTTAAGCAACAGCCCTAAGTTAGGGTCGTCTTCTACCAAAAGAAGTTTAATCTTGTTCATGTTTTATAGTTTTAGGAATAAAAACGGTAAAAGTTGCGCCTTTATTGAGTTCACTTTCTACTTTAATATATCCACCATGCTTTTCTACAATCGCTTTAACGTAGCTAAGTCCTAAGCCAAAACCCTTAACATTGTGCACGTCTCCAGTAGGAACACGGTATAATTTTTCAAAAATTTTGAAGTGATTTTCTGGAGCAATTCCCATGCCTTTATCGCTAATTTTTATAACAACACCATCTACCACATCTTCTGTAAAAACAATTATATCAGGAGCTTCAATAGAATATTTATTGGCATTGTCTAGCAGGTTGTAAATGATGTTTGTTAAGTGCGTTTTATCACCTTCTACTACATCATTTTTTGCATTTAGTACTTTTTGAATATGCCCGCCTTTTTGTTCTATTTGTATGTGAATATTTTTAACGGCATTTTCAATGATTGCATGTATAGACAATTGCTCGGGTTTAAACTTTAACTCGCCTTTATCAATAACCGCTGTTTGCAAAACGCTTTCAACCAAGTTACCCAAACGTTTATTTTCATCGCGAATCATACCAATAAAACTTTTGCGTTGCTCTTCGGTTTGCTGGATGCTTCCGTCTGCCAATAGTTCACACGCCAAAGAAATTGTTGAAATAGGTGTTTTCAATTCGTGCGTCATATTGTTGATGAAATCGTTTTTGATAATGGATAGTTTTTTCTGCTTAAGTATGGTAGAAATAATAAAATAGAAGATACCAATAACGCCCAACAGTAAAAACACCGACAGCAATAACACACCCAGCATTTCTTGTAAAATAGAACTTTTTTTATTGAGAACCATCATGCTTAAATAGTATTTTGGCCCAGCAAATTCGTGGTGCATAAGTGGTATGCGGTGTTCTGAACTACTCAAATTAAAAATGTCTTTTACACGCATTTCATCGTTATAAATAACGGGCTCATTAAACTGATTGAACACAGCAAATGCGACTTTAGAATTAACGCCTCTTTCTTTAAGCTCTATGTTTATAATGGAATCTAATTCTTTATAGGTGAGGTTGTCTTCTAAATACGAAAATGGCGTAAACGACATCAAATCTTGCATCATTTCCATCATCCACGATTGGTCGTTAAAACCATACACGCCTTTATTTCTCAAAGAATCATTTTTAAAATCTCTGCGCCTTGCAATGTCTAATTGCTGAAACCAATCAAAACCAAATGGAGTATTGCTCATACGCTTCATGGCTTCATTTTTTGCCACATCTCTACGCACAGCATACATGGTACGGGTAATGTCTTGCTCTAGTTGAGACTCTCGTAAAAAATAGGCGTTTTGTATCCAATAAAACTGAATAGCAACCATGCCAAGCAAAGCAAAAGAACTTGCCAAGATTAAGTATATAATAGACTTACGCGATAACATCTTACACAAATGTATTTTATTACTTCTTTACAAGGGTACTTTTAACAGTATTTAACAAGGGGGTGTGGTAACGTGTTAATGTGTTAGCGTGTTAATGTGCTGTATTTTTATATTCTTAATACGTCAACACGCAAATACGCTAACACGTAGGAAAATTTTACCGTTTATCCTTTTTTGCATTTCAATACCATAGCTTTTGTTAGTTTTGCTTTGTATAAACTTAAAAAAATCTCATGAAAAAGAATTTT
>CAYVVI010000100.1:0-5755 GCA_964455265.1 uncultured Flavobacteriales bacterium
CCTAGACTCTTCTGGACCAAAACCAGACGTGTTGCCAGTTACACCATGGGACAATTGTGGCTGCAAATTTATAAAAAATTATATTCTTACCTATGTTTTACAAAAAAATTGACTTTATAAATACTACATCTTTTCATTTTATGATTTTTTAAGGACATTATCTCTACGCTTAGGGTTTATATCCTTAAATTTGGCTCACTTAAAAAATTAAGATGAAGAACTACAAACTCATTAACAACATAACTGGCTGGATTGTTTTTGCTATTGCAACCATTACTTATTTGCTTACTATTGAACCAACCACAAGCTTGTGGGATTGCGGTGAATACATTACCACTGCTAATAAACTAGAGGTTGGACACCCTCCAGGTGCGCCATTGTTTATGATGCTTGGAAGATTGTTTTCTGCATTTGTAAGCCCTGATAATGCTGCGATGATGGTAAATGCCATGTCAGGATTAAGCAGCTCTTTTAGTATTTTATTTTTGTTTTGGAGCATTACCATGTTGGCGCTAAAATTTTCTGAAAAACATTCAGAAGGAGCACTTTCTTTAGGAAATATTATTGCTATTCAAGCATCGGGAGCAATAGGCGCATTGGCTTACACGTTTACAGATTCGTTTTGGTTTTCGGCAGTTGAGGGTGAAGTATATGCCATGTCATCATTGTTTACCGCTGTTGTATTTTGGGCTATCCTAAAATGGGAGCGCGTAGCTGATGAGCCACATGCCAACCGTTGGCTTATTTTAATTGCTTATTTAATTGGTTTGTCTATTGGTGTGCACCTACTAAACCTATTGGCAATTCCTGCTATTGCATTTGTGTATTACTTCAAAAAATACAACTATTCTCACAAAGGATTTATCATTACGGGGATACTTTCTATTGCATTGCTAGGAACAATTCAAGCGATAGTTATTCCTAAAACTATCCAGGTAGCCGCTTGGTTTGAGCGCACGTTTACCAACTCATTTAATTTACCGTTCAACTCTGGTTCTATTATTTTTGGATTGGTGCTTATATCCTTACTTGTATTTGGCATACGCTACACCATGCTTAAAAACAAGGTAGTTCTTAATACTATTATAGCATCGTTTATGGTGATATTAGTAGGTTACTCTACGTTTGCCATGATTGTAATTCGCTCAAATGCCAACACGCCTTTGGATGAAAACAACCCTGAAACACTTACTTCTTTATTATCTTACCTAAACCGTGAACAGTATGGTTCGTGGCCAATTGCCTATGGTCCTTATTTTAATACTCCTCAAGACCAGCAGACGCCCTACAAAGATGGTAGTCCAAGCTACATGAAAGCGTTTGTAGTAGAAATTAACGGGAAAGAATATTCGTTCGATACGCGCTTTAATGCTGAGCAATTTTTAATAAACAATAATTCTGATGCCAAAATTCAGCAAAAGTATATCATGATTAAAGATGGGAAAGAATCTGAAGTTAAGGATGATAAAAACTTCACTACGATTTTTCCAAGAATGTTTGATGGGCGCGAGCCAAGTAAAATTGAACGTTACAAAATTTGGTCGGGATACGATGGTACTATTTTAACAGGCGACCAAAGCAAGCCCTTACCTGGATTTCCTATTCAGGGCATGGAAAATTTAAACCGCTACGAGCAGTACACCAACCTTATGAATGCTGGTAGTGCAGAAGCAATGAACATTGCCGAACAGATTGAAAAAGACGGAATATTTTTACCAAGCTTTGGCGAAAACCTTCGCTATTTTGCCGACTATCAAATTGGCTGGATGTACTGGCGCTATTTTATGTGGAATTTTGCAGGAAGACAAAACGATACACAAGGGCATGGTAAAGGCGGATTAAGTATGCTTACCGAAGGAAACTGGCTAAGTGGTGTTAATTTTATTGATGCCGAACGCTTAGGAAATCAAAAGCAATTGAGTTCTACAATAAAAGATAATGCTGCTTACAACCGTTACTTCTTATTGCCTTTAATTGTTGGGTTAATTGGCTTTTTATTTCACCTAATAAAAGCCCCAAAAGATTGGTTCGTAGTAACTCTCTTATTTTTATTCACTGGTTTAGCAATTATTATTTACCTAAACCAAAAACCTGCCGAACCTAGAGAGCGTGACTATGCTTATGCTGCCTCATTTTATGCCTTTGCCATTTGGATTGGCTTAGGTGTTTTGGCACTGTTTCACATGGCAAAATCTGTTACAAGTAAAGAGCTTTTAAAAGTACTTGGTGGCGCTGCTGCTACAGGGGTTGTTATATACATTATTGAATCTGCTCTTGAGAATGGTCATGCATTTTCTTACTCTATTTTTTATGTAACATTGATAGGTGGTGCTATGAGTTTGTTGGCGCATTTCTCTGAAAAAACTAAAAATGATTTAATCATAGCATCATTAGCATTTTTATTGTGCTTGCCTGCGCCTGTAATTTTAGCTGCCGAAAACTGGGACGACCACGACCGTTCTGAGCGTTATTTAACGAGAGACATTGCGCGTGCATATTTAGATTCGTGTGCGCCAAACGCCATTTTATTTACCATTGGTGATAATGACACCTTCCCGCTTTGGTACGTGCAAGAGGTAGAAGGATATAGAACAGACGTACGGGTAATTAACCTTAGCTTATTAAGTGCCGATTGGCATGCCAACCAAGCCAAAAGAAAGGCCTACGATTCTGAGCCAGTACCTTTTTCTCTTCCTGAGTGGAGTTATCGTCAAGGCACACGAGATGCGGTAGTAATAGAGCCAAACAAAGACGCTAATAAGTATTTTAATGCCAAAGACATTATAAAATATGTTCTGGAAGATAAAGACTACGGAAGAATCAATCATCCGCAAGTAAAACATAAGATTAGCGCCAATAAATTTTACATTACTGTAAACAAAGAAAACTGTTTAAAATATGGTATTGTGAATGAAAAAGACAAAGACAAAATGCTTGATACCATTCGTTGGACTGTTGGTGGGCAAATCTTCCAAAAATCAGACCTAATGGTGTTTGATTTATTGGCCAATTTTAATTGGGAGCGCCCTATATATTTTTCAGGCACATACGGCATTGGTGCTAATAGCGATTTAGCGCGCTATATGGTTTCAGATGGTTTGGTAAATAGACTTACACCAATTGAGCAAGAAAATAATTCTGTAGATATAGAACGCACCTACAAATACGTTATGAAAACCTTTGGCTGGGGCAACATGAGCAAAAAAGGCATTTTAGTTGATCATTACACCTATCGTGAAATAAGCCACTTAAGAAGCATGTGTAATCTGTTAGCGATAAACTTAATTGCCGAAGGCGATAAAAAACGCGCTATTCAAGTTGTAGATAAATGCCTTAAGGAAATTCCTTATTCCAACGCTCCGCTTAGCGACCAAGATTTTTATTTTGCACTAAACTACTTTGATGCGGGAGCGAATGAAAAAGGATTAGAAATTGTTCGTGAGTTGGCTCGAATGTACACTAGCGAATTAAACTATCTTCTGTCTTTTAATGACAAGCATAAGATGCTAGAGTTATATAATATTGGCGACAGGGCAGAACAACTTAGCGATAGGTTGCCACAAGTGTTAGCACGTTATGGTATGGATGAAAAAGTTCTTGAAGAAGTGGGAGCAACTGTTGCGCTTCAAAAATTAAAATTATTTGCCGACCAGCACATTAATACCATGGCAAGTAATCAAAATTCGCGCGAAATTATTAGCAACTTACCAAGAACATTAATCAAAGAGTGGTACCCGTTTTTATTTAAAGAATAACGCTTGTGCGTATAGTAAAAACTCCTTACATACTAAAGCGACTTTATCCGCACTATATTTGGGACATCCCGAATAAAGCAGAGCAAGTTTTTTTAACGTTTGATGATGGTCCACACCCTGAAATTACACCTAAGGTTTTAGAGCTTTTAAAACAACATAATGCTAAAGCTACCTTTTTTTTAGTGGGTGAAAACGCTAAAAAATATCCTGAAATTGTTGCGAAAATTTTAAACGAAGGACATGCGGTAGGCAACCATACACACAATCATTTGCATGGTTTTAAAACCTCTTTAGAAAAGTATTTGGAAAATGTAGATGAATGTGCTAATCATGTTTCTTCACTATTGTTTCGTCCGCCTTATGGCAAGCTAAGCCGAAGACAAGGGAAAGCTTTAATTGCTAAGGGCTACCGCATTATCATGTGGGATGTTTTATCCTACGATTTTGATAAAACCATCTCTCCTGAAGATTGTGCGCAAAACATATTGAAGCACATAAAACCAAGTTCTGTAATTATCTTCCATGATTCTGAAAAAGCAGAAAAAAATATGCTTTATGCTCTCAACAGAACATTAGAATTCGGCTTATCAAAAAAATTTATGTTTGGTGCTATTAAAAACTAAGCAAAATCATTTTTAGTGATTTCATTTTGTAATATCTTTCGCAAAAATTAATTTAAATTATATGAAAAAGTTAATCCTATTTTTATCTTTTGCTATTGGCCTTATGATTGGCTTTGCTCAGGAAGTTCCTAAAGACTCTACTGGAAGGGCTTCTGTCAAAATGTTTGTTATTAAAACTTCCAGCGGCAACGTATTTATTGGAACAATCTCGTATCAAGATACTAAGGAAATAATTATAAAAACAAAAGATCTTGGAGAGGTTTCTGTTCCTAAACATGAAATTAAGGAGATCAAAGAATTAGAATCTGGAGAAATTGATTCCTCTGGGAAGCTGATTGTTAAACAAATATTTTCTACGAGATACTTTTTAACCACAAATGGCTTGCCAATGGATAAAGGCGATAATTACGCTCAGTTAAACTTATTTGGCCCAGAGTTTCACTTTGGGGTTGGGGAAACATTTAACCTTGGAGTTATGACTTCTTGGATAGGAGCCCCTATAATTGGTGCTGCTAAACAAAGTTTTAAACTTGGCGACAATCTTCATTTTGGCTTAGGCACACTTTTAGGATCGGGATCATATTTAATCAGGGACTTGAGATGGTTCGCCCTTCCTTTTGGTGCACTAACTTTTGGAAATAGAGTATCTAATTTTAATATTTCTTATGGTTATGGAATGATAAATACAAGAAAATATAATTATAATTACTATTCAAGTAACGCAAGTAGTTACAACGAAACTGACGGTGCAAGCCTGCTTTCTGTTGCTTTTATGAGTAGATTTACAAATAAAATCACTTTTGTTTTTGACTCTATGATAATTCTTGAAAATGATGCTTGGGGATTTTTATCTCCTGGATTGCGTTTTCAAACTGAAGAAAACAAAGCTTTTCAATTTGGTTTTTTGCTTGGACTTGCTGATGGGGAAATTGTTCAAATTCCTATTCCTATGGTTTCTTGGTTTAGAAAAATTTAACAAAAAACCCAGTAAGTAGCTGGGTTTTTTTATTCTATAATTTAATTAGATAGCTTATCCATTTAATGCTTCTGCACCGCCTACAATTTCTAAAATTTCTCCAGTAATTGCTGCCTGACGGGCTTTGTTGTAATACAGCTTCAACTCTTTCTTTAAATCGTTAGCGTTATCTGTTGCTTTGTGCATAGCCGTCATACGAGCGCCATGCTCAGATGCTCTAGAATCTAAAAGTGCTTTGTAAATTTGCACTTTAAGTGATTTAGGAATTAAGTCTTCTACGATTACTTCTTTGTTTGGCTCAAAAATGTATTCTGATTGAGATGATGCTGAAGTGTTTTGAGGAGGCAAAATGGGCAAATACTGCTCTGCAACTATTTCTTGAGTAGCAGCATTTTTAAACT
>CAYVVI010000101.1:0-2779 GCA_964455265.1 uncultured Flavobacteriales bacterium
AAATAACAGAAGCTACCAACAGAATCCTATTCGGGATTTTGTTAGCCACCACCATAAGTTATTTTGTAGTTGTTTGTTCATTTTGATGCTGCAAATATAGAATGCTTTTTTAAAAATGTTTTATGATTGATTGATTTTAATTTGTCAAAAATGTTACAAAAGGTTTACTTTATTCTTTGGGATTCTTCTGAAATCCTTTATTTATTTCATAGTACTTATCAACCATTCTTACTATGGTTGGGTCATCCACAGTATATCTAATCAAAACGGTATCGCCAATATTTAGCTTTCTGCAATCACAGTTAACTGCCTCTTCAATTTTTTCGCCTTTTACTTCAAAAGTTACATATGCACCATAGCCTTTTGTAGTGTATTTATCTACATAAGTTAAAACTGCTTTAGTAATAATTGAGTTTTGTAATTTTTGTCTTCTATCTTTTTCATTAATGTCAGCAACATACATACTAATAGCAAACAAGATAATAAAGCTAATGCTTATAATAATTCTTATTTGTTTTTTAGTCATAAGTATTATTTACTAGGTAACACTTTACTGCTTACTTCACCAAAGCCCACACGGATTCCATTTTTTTCGGCATAGCCACGCATAATTACCGTGTCGCCATCATTGATGAATTTACGTTCGGAGCCATCGTTTAGCTTTATGGGTTTAGTACCTTTCCAAGATAATTCCAACATAGAACCATAGCTATTTTCTTCAGGGCCTGAAATGGTTCCAGAAGCCATCATGTCGCCACAATTTATGTTGCAACCGTTTACGGTGTGGTGCGCTAATTGTTGGTTCATATTCCAATACATGTATTTGTAATTCGATTGTGAAATAACACTTTCGGTAGATTTTTCGGGTTGAATAAGCACTTGTAAATTAATATCGATGTGCTTGTTGCCGCTGTATTCTAAATAAGACAATACTTTAGGTTCTTGCTTTGGGCCTTCGGTTCTATAAGGTTCTAATGCATCTAAGGTTATAATCCACGGAGAAATAGAAGACGCAAAATTCTTCGCTAAAAATGGACCAAGAGGCACATATTCCCAGCTCTGAATATCACGTGCCGACCAGTCGTTAAACAAGCACATACCAAAAATATAATCTTCGGCTTCTTGAGTTGAAATGCTTTCACCCATTGGTTTTCCTTGAAACGTAACAAACGCCATTTCCAATTCAAAATCTAACAATTTGCATGGACCAAATATTGGTGGTTCATCAGTATTTGGTTTTTGTTGCCCCTTAGGTCGGTGAATTGGCGTCCCCGACACCACTATAGATGAAGCCCTGCCATGGTAGCCCACAGGAATGTGTTTCCAGTTGGGAAGTAGAGCATTGTTAGGGTCTCGAAACATACAACCCACGTTGTAGGCGTGTTGCTCACTTGAATAAAAATCGGTGTAGTCTCTTACATCAACAGGTAGGTGCATGGTAGCATCTGCTTGCTTAAACAAAATTTGCTTTTGCTCTTCAGGATTGCTTTGTAGCTCTGTGTTATTGATGTCTAAAAGCTCAGAAATTCTATTGCGTAGCTGACGCACCGCTTGTTTTCCGTGCATCATCATGGTATTTAAAACGGGTTGGTCAAAATCGACTACAGAAAAAGGTACATCGTTTAGATAACCCAATTCGCACAAGTTTTTCAAGTCTAAAATTTCTTCACCAATAGCCACGCCAACTCTTGGCGAATCGCCATTTACAGAGAAAATACCAAAGGGCAAGTTTTGTATAGGGAAGTCAGAATTTTTTGGAATAGTTACCCATGATTTTAAAGTTGGGTCGTTGGCTTTAATCATCTGTATAAATTTTAATGCACGAATATAGGAATTGTCCGTAAATCATCAATCATATACCGTTTATAGGTCAAAAAATTACGTTGAAATAATAAACTAAAGTAAATAACACGAAATGCGTTAATTTTACGTTCTGTTAGAAGATAGAAAATTTGTTGCGCAAATCCTTAGCTATAGTGTTTTTCAGTTTGCTGTGTTATTCGGCTTGGGCGCAACGTGCGTTTAAAGGGCAAATTTTAGATGAGAATAAGCAACCTATTCCTGGTGTTGGCATCTATGTAAAAAACTCATCTGTAGGAGTGTATTCCGATAATAATGGAAAATTCTACTTAGAACTTAGAGACGGACAATACGATATGATTGTGTCATTTATTGGTTATAAGCGTCAAGAGTTTTCACTCATAATGAATAACAAAGATGTAGTAAAAAATATTTTTTTAGAAGTTGATGATGCTCAATTAGACGAAGTAATTATAAAAGCTAAACGTAGAGATCCTGCCTATGAAATAATGCAAAATGCTATTGATAGAAAACACATTTATCTAAAGCAATATAATTCATTAACATCAGAAGTGTATATAAAAGCCAGCGAACAGAAGGCACTAAACGATACCCGTAAAAACAGAAAAAAAGCAGAGGAGAAAAAGGAAGATGTACAATTTGCAGATTTTGATAAACAAAAACAAGCCAACATTGACGACCCTTTTAAAGATACCCTCCGCAAATACAACACCAATAATTTAGTGGAAGTATTTCTTACACGGCACTACGAATATCCTAATAAAGTAAAAGAAATTCGTAACGGATATAAACAGATTGGAAGTAAGTTTGGGTTGTATTACCTCACCACTGCCGATGACGATTTTAATTTTTACGAAAACTTACTATACAACGATAAATTAAGCGAAACACCCATTGTTTCGCCACTTAACACCACAGCCATTCTTACCTATAAATTTAAGTTGTTGGGAAGCTATTT
>CAYVVI010000101.1:2879-5682 GCA_964455265.1 uncultured Flavobacteriales bacterium
TTACTATACCAACACTAAAAATGTTGATTTTAGAGGAAAAACCATTGTTAAATATTCTGATTTCATTGTTAATCCAGATTTTAAAAAACGCTATTTTAACAACGAAGTAGCCATTACCACAAAAGATGCCTACGAGCGAGATTCTACCTATTGGGACAGTATTCGTCCGCAACCACTTAGCTATGATGAGTTAAACTACATTCGTATTCAAGACAGTATTTATCAGGCGCACAACAAAAAAGAATATTTAGACAGTGTTGATGCTGAGTTTAATAAATTAACAATAGGTAAAATTGCTTATTGGGGCGTTGGCTATCGTAACAGAGCTAAAAAATATCAGTTTGATTTTGGTTCAATACCAGAATATGCTCAACCGTTTTGGCCTGGAGGCTTTAGAATTTCACCATACTTCACGTTTTTTAAAAAATGGGACAATGGAAAATTTATTAATACAACACAACAAATAAATTATGGGTGGAGGAATAATGATTTCAAAGGCAGTGTAAGAGGGTCATACCGTTATAACCCTTTTAATTTAGGAACAGTTAGCGTTCGTGTTGGCTCTGAGTTTGATTTAATAAACTCTTATGATGCTTATCTAAACATGATAAAACGTTCAAATTTTATCCATAACGATTTTGTCTCATTATCTAATAGAATTGAAATAATAAATGGTTTATATTCTAACATTCAACTTTCGTTTAACAATCGTAGGCCAATAACTAACATGAAGTTTGGAACGTTTATAGATGATTATATTTCTGATAACACTCCAAGAGAATTTGAAGCTTATCAGGCTGCCATTGCCTATGTATATTTATCATACGTTCCATTTCAAAAATATATGCGCGAACCCAACCAAAAAGTAGTGTTGGGTAGTAAATGGCCAGAGTTTACTTTGCGCTACGAAAAAGGAGTGTCAAAAGTTTTTGGGAGCGATATTGATTTCGACTTTGTGGGGATGAGTATAAATCAATCCGTACCATTATTTACGTTTGGAACATTAAATTACAATGTAATGGGAGGACAGTTTTTAAACACAAAAGACTTACGTTATATCGACTACAAGATTTTCCGACAATCAGACCCTTGGTTGTATTCTAACCCTTTGTATTCTTTTCAATTGTTAGATACTTCACTAAATACTACAGGGCTATATACCGAAGCCCATTTTATTCACCATTTTAATGGTGCCTTAGGAAGTAATGTTCCTTTATTCAAGAAAACACGCATAAAATCTGTTGTTGGAGGAGGGGTGCTTTGGGTACAAAACAACAATTTCTTTCACCAAGAATTGTTTGTAGGGATTGAGAGAGATTTTAGAATTTACCGTCAACGATTTAGAATTGGCGCTTATTATGTAGTGTCTGAATCGAACCAAATGCCTTTTAATACAGGATTTAAATTTTCAATCGAGTTCTTTAATAATAGAGAAAACAAATGGAATTTTTAATGAAATGAATTAATCATAAAATCAATTAAATCATTAAATTTAACCCCGAATAACAGAGTTTAAAAACAACACAACACTATATTATGAGCGTTTTAGTAAATAAAAATTCAAAAGTAATTGTACAAGGTTTTACAGGTTCTGAAGGAACTTTCCACGCAGGACAAATGATGGAATATGGTACCAACGTAGTAGGTGGAGTTACTCCGGGTAAAGGTGGTACTATGCACCTAGATCGCCCTGTATTTAATACCGTTGCAGAAGCCGTGCAAAAAGCAGGTGCAGATGTATCTATCATATTTGTGCCACCAGCATTTGCTGCCGATGCCATTATGGAAGCTGCAGAAGCTGGCATTAAAGTTATTGTATGTATCACCGAGGGTATTCCTGTTGCCGATATGGTTACAGTTAAAGAATACATTAAAGATAAAGATTGCCGATTGATTGGTCCTAACTGCCCAGGTGTTATGACTGCTGGCGAAGCTAAAGTAGGTATCATGCCTGGCTTTATTTTCAAAAAAGGAACCATTGGTATTGTATCTAAATCAGGAACCCTTACATACGAAGCTGTTGACCAAATCACTAAAATAGGACTAGGACAAACTACTGCTATTGGTATTGGTGGCGACCCAATTATTGGAACAACTACTAAAGAAGCTGTGGAGTTGTTGATGAATGACCCAGAAACCGAAGGCATCATTATGATTGGCGAAATTGGTGGTAGCTTAGAAGCAGAAGCTGGACGTTGGATTAAAGAAAACGGAACCAAGCCAGTAGTAGCATTTATTGCTGGAGAAACTGCTCCTGCAGGACGCACAATGGGCCATGCCGGTGCTATTGTTGGTGGACATGATGATACGGCTGCTGCTAAAAAAGCCATTCTTCGTTCATGTGGCGTACACGTGGTAGATTCTCCTGCCGAAATAGGTAAAAAAATGGCTGAAGTTTTAGGTGTTATTGCTTAATCCCTTACCCAACTAAATACTATAAAGCACCGAATACTCGGTGCTTTTTTTTGTTGTATTTTTTCGTGTCCGCCTCATTGAGTTGTTTAGGAAAGAGAGTGAGAGGTAGTTGTCATTCTGAACGTAGTGAAGAATTACTTTTATATCTGCTTCAGCTCCTCTAACCAATGTTTTGTTTTAGAAAACAGCTCGGGAGGAGGGGTGATAGCTATTGGAGCATAACTCGCTTCTTCAATAGCTTGAATAATTGCTATCACTTCATTGCTTTTTGTTGCACTTACATTTTTTGTGGCTAACTCTTGTAAAATACGTGGCTTGTTAAATTCTGCCAACGGAATGTTTAATCCTTTTTGCCATGCAGTAAGCAAATGTGTATAAACTTCTTTTG
>CAYVVI010000102.1:0-5672 GCA_964455265.1 uncultured Flavobacteriales bacterium
CGGATGGTATTGTAGAATTTAAAAAGAAATCTGAAGGACGCTCTTTCGTTAGCGTTGTTCCTTTTGAAGGATAGATTTTAAATCATAATTGAATTTGATAAAACTCCCTCCAATCGAGGGAGTTTTTTTATTTTTACGCTCATAATTTAAAGAAGATGTTAGAAGTAAGTCGCATAAGAAACCATAAAGACGAAGTAATTGCTGGATTGAGCAAAAGAAATATTCAAGCTGAAGTGCTCATCAATAAAGTATTAGAGGTAGATGAAAAAAGACGCAATGCACAGCGCCAGTTTGACGACCAACAAGCAGAGATGAACAAAATCTCTAAATCTATTGGTCAATTGTTTGCCGAAGGCAAAACCGATGAGGCCAACCAAATGCGCACCAAAACATCAGAACTTAAAGAAAGCATTCAGCAGCTAAAAGATGAGCAAGCAGTTTTTGAAGAAGAGCTAAAGCAATTGCTGTATCAAATACCCAATGTACCTAGTGCTAAAGTAAAACAAGGAAAAACTCCCGAAGATAATGAAGTGGTGCATCAATGGGGTTTAGAACCAAAATTGCACGAAGGTGCAGTGCCTCACTGGGAACTTACCGAAAAATACGATTTAATAGATTTTGAACTAGGTGTAAAACTGACTGGCGCAGGGTTTCCTGTGTATAAAGGCAAAGGTGCTATGTTGCAACGCGCACTCATCAACTTCTTTTTAAATGAAGCCATTGCCGCAGGTTATCAAGAAATCATTCCTCCGCATTTGGTAAACGAAGCATCGGGTTATGGTACAGGTCAGCTGCCTGATAAAGAAGGACAAATGTACCACGCTACGGTAGATAACTTATATTTAATTCCAACTGCAGAAGTTCCTATTACCAATATTTTGCGTGATGTTATTTTGCGTGAAGACCAATTGCCTGTAAAAATGGCGGGCTATACACCTTGTTTCAGACGTGAGGCGGGCTCTTACGGAAAAGATGTGCGTGGCTTAAACCGTTTACATCAATTCGATAAAGTAGAAATTGTACAAGCAGCGCATCCTGAAAAAAGCTACCAAATTTTAGACGAAATGGTAAAACACGTGCAAGCATTGTTAGAAAAATTAGGGCTTCAATACCGTATTTTACGCCTATGTGGAGGAGATATGGGCTTTACTTCGGCATTGACTTATGATATGGAAGTTTATTCTGCTGCACAACAAAAATGGTTAGAGGTAAGTTCTATATCTAACTTTGAAACGTTTCAAAGCAACCGCTTAAAATTACGTTATAAAGGAAAAGATGGCAACACGCAGTTGGCACATACCTTGAATGGAAGTGCATTAGCACTGCCGCGCATCGTTGCAGCATTATTAGAAAACAACCAAACCCCCAATGGAATTATTGTTCCAAAAGTATTGGTGCCATTTATGGGAGTAGAGGTAATTAATTAACAAGTACTAATGAACTATATAAGATGAAACAAATCATTTTCGTTTTTTCTACGCTAATAATGATAGCTTGCGGGTCTAACTTCAAAAGCGAATTAGAAGTAGTGAACCAATTGCAAGATAAAATAGAAGCAGCAGAAAAAGACTTTAATACTATTGATATAAACAAGGTAGCTACTGCTAAAGAAGCATACACCTCCAACATTGCTGTTTTTAAAAGTAAATATATCTCAGACACGGTAGACCAAAAATTAGCCATTGCCATAAATGAATATAAATATTTGAAAAAAGGTTCAGGCAACATTTTGGGAAATCATAAATTGATTACCGAAAATTTACAATTGTGCAAAGAGCAACTTGGAAATTTAAAAAGCGATTTAAAACACAATGCTATTTCTAAAGAAGAAGCAGCTCGTTTTATTGAAATTGAACGCGTGAGAGCATCAGAAACAATTGAAAAAATTATTGAAACAAAAGCATCTTATGACAAGCTATCTCGTATATACGACTCAATAAACCCAATTGTAGTAAGAGTAGTAGATAGTTTAAATAAAATATAATCGTTGAGAAAGTGGTTAACCATAGTTGTAATAATTACCTCATCAGTTTGTGCTTCTTTTGCAGTAAATGCACAAGCGGTATCTGATGTAGAACTTGCTGCGCATTATTACAAAAACGATGACTTTCAAAAAGCACTTCCTTATTACGAGCGCTTACTTTCTAAGAACCCTCAAAGTAAATTTTTTCTAAAACAATACACAGATTGTCTTGTAAAAACACAAAACTTTAAAGAAGCAGAGCGTGTTGTAAAAAAAGCCATAAAACAAGATTCGCGAGACCTAACATTACATCTATTGTTGGCTCAGGTGTTTATCGCTCAAAACGATTTAGTATCGGCCGAAAAAAGCTATCAAGAAGCGATAAAACGCGTAGATAAAGCAATACCAACCAATTTCATAAGTAATTTAGGAAATGAATTTATTGGTTTAGCTAAGTACGATAATGCCTTACAAGTATATCAAAAAGCGCAAAAACTTTTTCCAGACCAGCCCGAATTTCAGTTCAGACAGGCCTATTTATATGGGCTAAAGGGAGATTTGGCATTAATGACAGAAAGTTATTTAGACTTGGCAGTAACGTTTCCAAGTTATATACCCACGGCAAAAAATCAGTTGATACAAAATTTAGGAATGGATGAAGACAACACCAATGCAGAAGTGTTGCGTATCAGTTTGCTAAAACGAGTCCAAAAAGAACCCTCTCAAATTATTTATGGCGAACTATTGGTGTGGTATTTTGTGCAAGTAAAAGATTTTGATGCTGCGTTTACACAAGTAAAAGCGTTGGATAAAAAACAAAAAGCAGAAGGATATTTAGTGTTAGATTTTGGTAGAATTTGTTTTAATAATACCGAGTATTCATCGGCAATTGATGCATTTAATTACGTGTTAGAACTGGGTGAAAAATCGCCCTATTTTCAATCTGCTAAAATTGAGCGTTTGCGTGCATTAAATCAGAAAGTAACGCAAACAACCAACTACACAGCTAAAGATTTACAAACCCTCAAAGCAGATTTTATTTCCACTATCAATTATGTAGGAAAATCGCCTATTTCATTTCCGCTGCGTTTAGAGTTAGGCAAATTGTTAGCATTTTATCTGCATGATTCCGACTCGGCTGTGGTAGTGCTAGAAGAAGCTCTAACCTTGCCAGGTGTCAACGCTAATGATAAAGCACAAGTGAAGTTAAATTTGGCAGATGTACTCGTTTTTCAAGGAGATATTTGGGAGGCATCACTCTATTATGCGCAAGTAGAAAAAGATTTTAAAGAAGACCCCATAGGGCACGAAGCAAAGTTTCGTAAAGCAAAAATTTTCTATTACGATGGAGAGTTTTTGTTAGCACAATCACAGTTAGATGTATTGAAAACATCCACTTCAAAACTCATTGCCAACGATGCTTTTGAGCTGTCGCTACTTATTAGCGATAACTTATCAATAGACACCAATACCTTGCAGATGGAGCGTTTTGCGAAAGCCGATTTATTAATTTATCAGAACCGATTTGATGAGGCGCTTGCATATTTTGACTCTATAAATGCAACGGTTGCCTACCATCCACTTAATGATGAGCTACTATTTAAACGCTATGAAATTGCCTACAAACAACAAAATTATCAGCAAGCAGAAGCGTTTTTATTAGACATTGTAGCGAATTACAGCACCGATATTTTGGCGGATAATGCGTTGTTTAAATTAGCAGAATTGAATGAATTTCATTTAAACAACAAAGAAAATGCTGCCGAATATTACAAGCAATTATTGTTTAATTATTCAGGAAGTTTGTTTGCTGTAGAAGCTCGCAAGCGCTACAGGGGTATGACCAAAGAAGAGAAATTTTTTAAAGGAATAGAATAAAATGATACTATACAGTGTAACCGTAAATATTGACGAAGACGTGCACGATGAGTGGCTACAATGGATGCAAGAATCACACATTCCTGAGGTGATGCGCACAGGCAAATTTATTGAAAACAGAATATGTAAAATTCATGCCGAAGAAGCGGGAGGGAAAAGCTATTCATTTCAGTATTTAGCCAAAACATGGGATGACTATAACAGTTACCAAAATGAGTATGCACCTGCTTTACAGAAAGACCACGCAACGCGCTATGGCGGAAAATTTGTAGCATTTCGTACCGTGCTAGAAGTCATACAACAAACAAGAATATGACGGACGTAAGACCAAAAAAACATCTTGGACAACACTTTTTAAAAGATGAAGAAATTTGCCAAAAAATTGTTGATGCGCTAACAGGTCATGGTGGCTACAAAACAGTAGTGGAGGTTGGTCCAGGTGTTGGCGCAATCACCAAATACTTGGTGCAAAAGCCTTATAATTTTTCTGTTGTAGAAATTGACCAAGAATCAGTCGCCTATTTACAGCAGCATTTTCCTTATTTAACAATTCATTCGGAAGATTTTTTGCGCATGGATTTTAGACCTATGTCGAATGGCGAACCAATGGCAATTATTGGAAATTTTCCGTACAACATTTCTTCGCAAATTTTATTTAAAGTATATGATGAGCGCCACTTGGTAACCGAGTGTGTGGGTATGTTTCAGAAAGAAGTGGCAGAGCGCATAGCATCAAAACCTGGCTCAAAAGTTTATGGCATTTTAAGCGTACTCATTCAAGCATTTTATGATGTAGAGTATTTATTTACGGTAGACGAACACGTATTTAACCCACCACCAAAAGTAAAGTCGGGCGTTATTCGTTTAAAAAGAAATTCTGTTGAACAACTACCATGCGATGAAAAATTGTTTAAAACGGTGGTTAAATTGGGTTTTAATCAGCGAAGAAAAACACTAAGAAATTCATTGAAACCGTTACTCAACGAAAGAAATGTAGATGCTAGCAATGATATTTTTAATCTTCGCCCAGAGCAATTATCCGTTGCTCAATTCGTGGAGATTACGAGGATGATGGAAATACAGTAATTACACCATCAAATTACACCCTCTCACGTCTGAATTATCTACTCGACCTAATACTTCAAAAGTACCATCATCATTTAGTTTTCCAATGTCTTGCGTAGCTATAAAACTACACGAATACACATTTGCTAAATCAATTATGTTGAGTGCTCCACTTTTTTCTTGCGTGTAGCTAAAAGGGTCGTAAATGCTGCGAGTAAGTGCTTTCATCCAAGGTGGTGTAGTAAATTTTCCGTCACCTTTTGAATAAGCTTGAGATAATAATTCCGTCATGCCATATTCCGAATGAATAGCAATGACACCTAGCTTGTCTTTTAAAACAGCATGCAGTTCTTCACGAATTAATTCTTTTCTTCTGCCTTTCATGCCACCTGTCTCCATTACAATGGTGTTGTGTAGAGGAGTTTTGCATTGCTCTGCAAAATCTAATAATGCGTAGGTTACACCAATCAAAAAACAGGATTTATTTTCTTTATTTTTTTGCTGAATGATATCAGAAATTTTATCAAACTCATTCAAAAAAAATCCGCTTTGTGTATCGTTACTTTGTGCAATTAAATGCTGCATCATATATACCAATGACGAATCACCTTGCTCTAAATAGTTGGGCAATAAAGCTAAAATGCAATAGTCGTTAGGGTTGCCATAAAACAACTCAAAACCTTTAGTAAAGGATTGCTCATAAAGCGAACTATCTTTTACGTAATGTTTGCTTCGTGCCTGCTGAGTTGTCCCACTACTTAGGAAT
>CAYVVI010000103.1:0-5669 GCA_964455265.1 uncultured Flavobacteriales bacterium
GAGGCATGGCGTTTAATAATTCCTCTTTGCCATACAACACACCAATGCCTGTTGGTCCAAATAATTTATGACCGCTAAACACATAAAAATCGCAATCTAATTGCTGAACATCTACTTTGGTATGTGCTACTGCTTGTGCTCCATCTATCAATACTTTTGCGCCAACTGCATGTGAAAGAGAAATTATTTCTTCAATAGGGTTGATGGTTCCAAGCGTGTTGGAAATATGATTTACTGCTACTATTTTTGTTTTTGGTGATAGTAATTTTTTAAATTCTTCAAGGAATAATTCTCCTTTTTGATTGATGGGAATTACCTTTAAGGTAGCACCTCTGTCTTCGCACAACATTTGCCACGGCACAATATTGCTATGGTGTTCTAAAGCAGAAATGAGTATCTCATCACCTTGCTTTACAAATGCTTTTCCAAACGAATGAGCTACTAAATTTATACCATCGGTAGTGCCTTTGGTAAATATGATTTGTTCTGATTTTGGCGCATTGATAAACTGCTGAATGTTTTTGCGGGCATCTTCATAAGCCGTAGTTGCCTGCTGACTTAAAAAATGAACGCCTCGATGTATGTTGCTGTTTTGTTCTGAATAATATTTGTTGATGGCATCAATTACCACTTGTGGTTTTTGAGTGGTAGCAGCATTATCTAAATACACTAATTGCCTACCTCTTACCTGTTGAGAAAGTATAGGAAAATCAGCACGTATGTTGTTTACATCAAACATCTAAAAACTCCAACCAAAACGTTCCTTTAACAACTCGTACACTTTAGTTTTAACAGCATCTATCTGGATATGTTCAATCACATCATTCGCAAAGGCAGCAATTAAAAGTTTTCGTGCGCTGTCTTCAGAAACACCTCTAGCGCGCAAGTAAAATACCGCTTCTTCGTCAAACTGACCCGTGGTAGAACCGTGACTACACTTTACATCATCGGCATAAATTTCCAGCTCTGGCTTAGCATTTATCGATGCATTAGCAGACATTACAATATTGTTGTTTTGCTGAAACGCTTGAATTTTTTGAGCATCTTCTCTTACAAAAACTTTTCCGTTGAATACTGCTGTTGAGTTATCGTCAGCCACGCCTTTGTACAATTCATACGAGTTGCAATGCGGTTGTTTGTGGTCAACTTTGGTGTGGTTATCCACATGCTGATTGTCTTTAAGTAAGTACAATCCATTCAACTTTGTAGTGCAATTTTGTCCGTCAACCACAATGTTTAAGCCATTGCGCACCCAGCCGCCTTTCAGTGTAATGGTGTTAATGGTAAAGTTGCTATTGTTTTCTTGGCGAACATATTCCGTACATACATGATGGTTTGACAAACCGCTATATTGAATTTTATCGTAGCTCAACGAAGCGCCTTCTTTCACAATAAATTCAGAAACTGAGTTACTAAGCGTTAAGGTTTCATCCGAATAAAAACTTTCTACAATATGTGCTTCGGCTAAGGGCTCAGTCACAATAAAATGGCGCGTTTGAGCGGCTGTGTGTGTGCCTTGTGTTACGTTAATAATATGAATGGGTTTGTTTGCTTTTACCTTTTTTGAAACAAGAATGAATGCTCCTGTTAAGGCAAAAGCAGTATTAAGTGGTGTAAAAATATCTTCTTTGCTTGCTAATGAATCAAAGCCCAATTGCTCTATGTTTTCGGCTTTGTTTATAGGTTGAATGGTTACGCCATCTTGCACAGTAATAGTAGATAATTCTTCAACAAATTCTCCATTGATAAACACCAATACATTAGTGTCTAAATCTGCAATATGGTAAGATGAAATATCTTTAGAAAAAATGCTTTGTGGCAACCAACTTGTATTGGCAATTTTAGTGATGCGCGTGTATTTCCAATCTTCGGTTTTACGTGTCGGAAAATCTAAAGAAGCTACGTTTTCAAGTGCCTTTTTGTGCGCACTTTCGGAAATAAAATTTCCTTGATTTAACGCCAACTTAAGCATGGCTGTTTTGTCTATTTGTTCTCGAGGTTCAATCATGATTCACTATGCTTCTGCTGTTTCGCCTAACTCTTTTTTAATCCAATCGTAGCCCTTTTCTTCTAGTTCAAGCGCCAATTCTTTACCACCAGATTTTACAATTTTACCTTTGTACAAAACGTGAACAAAATCAGGAACGATATAATCTAACAAACGTTGGTAGTGCGTTACAACAATCGTAGCGTTTTCTTTCGATTTTAGTTTATTTACACCATTGGCTACAATACGTAAGGCATCGATATCTAAGCCCGAATCGGTTTCGTCTAGGATAGATAATTTTGGCTCTAGCATGGCCATTTGGAATATTTCGTTGCGCTTTTTCTCTCCACCAGAAAAACCTTCGTTTACCGAGCGCGATGCTAATTTAGAATCTAGTTCAACCAACGCTGATTTTTCTTTTACCATGGATAAAAAATCTTTCGCAACAATTGGTTCTAATCCTTGCGCTTTGCGTTTCTCGTTGATGGCAGTTTTTAAGAAATTGATGTTGCTTACACCAGGAATTTCTACAGGATATTGAAACGCCAAAAACACGCCTTCCCATGCGCGCTCTTCAGGAGATAATTCCAACAATTCTTTGCCTTGAAATTCTACCGAGCCATCGGTAACTTCATACGCTTCGTTCCCTGCCAACACACTTGCTAGTGTGCTTTTCCCTGAACCATTAGGCCCCATTATAGCGTGAACTTCTCCTGCTTTTACTTCTAGGTTTATTCCTCTTAAAATTTCTTTGCCATCTATAGTGGCGTATAGATTATTAATTTTTAGCATTATTTTGAGTTTGTAAAGTTCATAAAGTAGAAAGTTTATAAAGTTTTAATTAGTCCTGAGAGAATCTTAGAAATTTCTTCAGACTGATTATATTTTTCTTCAAAACTTTCTTTTGAAATGGTATTTAATTCTTTTGCTAAATAAAGCATTGAACGAACTTCTCCGCACGACCCTTTAGCAATGTATAAAAAGTGTTTAAATTCATTATTGGTTTTTCTTTCAAACCCCTCTGCAATATTATTCATTATAGAAACTGCCGCTCTTTGTATTTGATCTCTAAAACTAAAATCCTTACTGTCTTTATGTTCGTTGTAAATAGAAATGGTAAGCTCTTTTGCTTTTTGCCAAGCTATTATGTCTTCAAACCTATCAATCTTCATTTTGGTAAACTTTTAACTTTACGAACTTTCTACTTTTAACTTATTCTATCCAACCGATCCTTCAAGAGAAATCTCCAGCAATTTTTGTGCCTCAACGGCAAATTCCATAGGTAATTTATTTAACACTTCTTTAGCGTAACCATTTACGATTAAGCTTATCGCTTTTTCTTCGGTGATGCCGCGTTGTAAGCAATAAAAAATTTGGTCTTCACCAATTTTTGATGTGGTGGCTTCGTGCTCAATTTTTGCCGTGGGGTTATCGCACTCTATGTATGGGTAGGTGTGTGCTCCGCAACGGTCGGTCATCAATAATGAATCGCATTGAGAAAAGTTGCGGGCATTGTCTGCACCTTTGGCAATTTTAACCAATCCACGGTATGAATTATGGCTTTTTCCAGCCGAAATTCCTTTTGATATAATGGTGCTTTTAGTGTTTTTTCCCAAGTGAATCATCTTGGTGCCTGTATCGGCTTGCTGATAGTTGTTGGTTACGGCTACAGAATAAAACTCCCCAACAGAGTTGTCGCCCTTTAATATGCACGAAGGGTATTTCCAAGTAACTGCAGAGCCCGTTTCTACTTGCGTCCAAGATATTTTAGAATTGGTGTGGCAAAGTCCTCGTTTAGTTACAAAGTTGAATACTCCGCCCTTTCCTTCTTTATCGCCAGGATACCAGTTTTGTACAGTAGAATATTTTATCTCGGCATTATCTAAAGCAACCAATTCTACAACGGCTGCGTGTAGTTGGTTTTCATCTCGCTGAGGAGCAGTACATCCTTCTAGATAACTTACATAGCTGCCTTCATCGGCTACAACTAATGTGCGCTCAAACTGGCCTGTGCCCGACTCGTTAATTCTAAAATACGTTGATAATTCCATAGGGCAACGAACGCCTTTTGGGATGTAGCAAAATGAGCCATCGGTAAACACAGCAGAATTAAGTGCAGCATAAAAATTATCTGCCGTAGGCACTACTGATCCCATGTGTTTTTTTATCAATTCGGGATGTTCTTGTACCGCATCGCTAAATGAGCAAAAAATAATGCCTAATTCGCCTAATTTTTCTTTGAACGATGTGGCTACAGATACCGAATCTAAAACAAAGTCAACCGCAACGCCTTGTAGGCGTTTTTGCTCTTCCAAAGAAATTCCCAAGCGCTCCATGGTTTTACGGATTTCTGGGTCAACTTCATCTAAACTATTTAGTTGCTTTTTCTTTTTTGGTGCTGAATAGTAGGATATGGCTTGAAAATTTGGTTTTTGATAGTGAACGTGTGCCCATTCCGGTTCGGTCATGCTTTTCCAAACACGAAACGCATTTAAACGGTATTCCAACAACCACTCTGGCTCATTTTTTTTAGAAGAAATTAGTCGAATAACATCTTCGTTTAAGCCAGGCGCAACTTTGTCTGATTCTACATTGGTTGTAAATCCAAACTCGTATTCCTTTTTTTCAAGGTCTTTTTTTAATTCTTCTTCTGTGTAGCCCATCTCTCTAAGTTTCGGTTTATACTGCAAAACTTTCTCCGCAACCGCAAGTTCTGTCTGCATTTGGGTTTACAAACACAAAGCCTTTTCCGTTTAATCCGCCTGAGAAATCAAGCGTGGTGCCTACCAAGTACAAAAAGCTTTTTTTATCTACCACCACTTTTACCTCGTTAAAGTCGAATTCTTTATCATCTTCTTTCAATTGGTTGTCAAATTCTAACTCATACATTAATCCAGAGCATCCTCCGCCTTTAACGCCCACGCGAATAAAATACCCGCTTTTTCCGTCTTCTTTCATCAAGTTTACAGCTTGATTTTTAGCGTTTTCAGTAATGTTAATCATATCTGTTGTTATTTAGATTAAATATAAATAATCTCAAAATTTTATGCAAAAATACCATATTTGTGGTATAAAAACAACGTTTTTAGTTATTAGTTCACTACAAAATATTTGCTTTAGCTTTGTACCATGCAAGAAAACGTAAATAAAACATCTATAAGTGCGCTTGGAGAGTTTGGCTTAATAGACCATATAACCAAACATGTGAAATTGCGAAACAGTTCTTCAATCAAGGGAATTGGTGACGATTGCGCGGTAATAAAATTTGATAACGACAAACAAATTGTTGTTACAACTGATTTGTTGGTAGAAGGAATTCATTTTGATGTTACTTACACCCCTTTAAAGCATTTGGGTTATAAATCGGTGGTGGTAAATCTTTCGGATGTGTATGCCATGAATGCTCAGCCGCGTCAAATTACCGTTTCGTTAGCATTTTCAAGCAGATACACACTTGAAGCTATTGAAGAGTTATATAGTGGGATTTTATTAGCAGCCGAAGCGTATGGCGTAGACGTTGTAGGTGGAGACACGACCTCTGCAACTTATGGCCTTAGCGTAAGCATAACCGCTATTGGCGAAGCAAAATCAGATGAATTAGTTTATAGAAGTGGCGCTAAAGAGCACGATTTGATAGTTGTTTCGGGAGATTTGGGCGCAGCGTATATGGGGCTTCAAATTT
>CAYVVI010000104.1:0-5668 GCA_964455265.1 uncultured Flavobacteriales bacterium
TTAATGACAAAATCTATTTCTTGTCGATAGTCCGCATCGCTTATCACAGAAGCTTTTCTTACGGTAGGTTCAATGCCGCACAAAGGTTCTACAATTTGAAAACGTCTTGAAAAAACGACTTCTTTTTCATTTTCTACATCATACACCATTAATATATAGTTGCCCGATTTGGTAAATGTGTAGCTATCATCTGGAATAGATTTTTGATAGTGTTTGTAAGGGACCAAAGTGTTGTGCGAATAGTCAAATCTATCGAGTTGATTATTGATAAACCCCTCCGTAAAACTTAATAGTGGCTCATTGGTGATGTGCCAATCTTTATCGCATTTTAAAATAGAATAAGAAAATCTACGGTTAACTTCAGACAAGTCATCAAAGCGCAATAAAAACATTTCTTTAGAGCCAAGTCGAACAACGGGTGCTGCTAATTTCCATGCTTCAGGTTTTAAAATAATGCTTTTAATATGCACATCATTGACAGCTTCTAATGCTAATGGAAGCTCATTAATTTCTGGTGTTGAGATAGTTGGAGTAGATTCAGAATTTTCTAAATCATACACTGAACAACTTCCAAATAATGTGGTTATAGTTACTGAATATAAGAGCAGTTTATTTAGAATCATTTTAAATTAAAAATTTGTCTTTAACTTTGGTTGCTAGAATGAACAAATGTATAATTTTGCCACCTAAGATTTACTAGTAAAGATGTCGAAGAATATAAAAATTTCTAAGGGTTTAGACTTAAAACTAAAAGGAGAAGCAGATAAGGTAATAGTAAATGCCTTAGCTTCTGAAGTTTACACTATCAAGCCAACCGACTTTCACGGTTTAACTCCAAAATTATTATTGAAAGAAGGAGCAGAAGTAAAAGCAGGTACTCCTGTTTTTTACGATAAAAATCGTCCTTCAATTCAGTTTACTTCTCCTGTAAGCGGAGAAATTGCTGAGATAGTAAGAGGAGAGAAGCGAAAAATTTTAGCCATAAGAATTTTGGCTGATAAAGGTGAAATCAAGTTTGAGAGCTTTAAAACATCAGACCCTAACAGTCTTTCAAAGGAGGAAGTGAAAGAGCAATTGCTTAAAGCGGGTTGTTGGCCTTATATAAAGCAACGCCCTGCTGATGTAATAGCAAATCCAGAGCAAATGCCTAAAGCTATTTTTATCTCAGCGTTTGATTCTTCGCCTTTAGCTCCCGACTATGATTTAATCGTTCATAATAACGGAGAGGCATTTCAAGCAGGTATTGATGCTTTAGCTAAACTAACCGATGGCAAAATTCATTTAACACTTAGAGCTGGTTCTAAAGCTTCGGGTGTGTTTACCAATTGTAAAAAAGTTCAAATAAATACCATTTCAGGACCGCACCCTGCAGGAAACGTAGGTGTTCAAATTCATCACATAGACCCAATCAATGCGGGTGAGGTGGTTTGGACAATCAATCCGCAAGATGTTTTAACTATTGGTAGACTATTTTTAACAGGTAAATACGATGCGTCAAGAGTAATTGCACTTGCTGGCTCTAAAGTAAAAGCCCCTAAATATTATAAAACAATTCCTGGAGCAACCATCAAAAGCATAGTAGGGGAAGATTTGTCAAAAGACAACCGCTATATTTCAGGAAACATTCTTACAGGTTATGATGCTGGCACAGATGGATCTTTAGGTTTCTACCACAATCAAGTTACCGTAATTCCTGAAGGACATGATTATAAGTTTTTCTTAGGTGATGGATGGTTGGGCTTAGGTTTGAACAAACACTCTGCTTCTAGAACGTATTTTTCTTGGTTAATGCCAAACAAAAAGTACGAGTTAGATACTAACCAAAATGGTGAACCTCGTTCGTTTGTAATGTCTGGTCAGTACGAAAAAGTATTCCCTTTTGATATTTACCCAGTTCATTTAATTAAGTCAATATTAGTGAACGACATTGAGTCAATGGAGAAGTTAGGAATTTATGAAGTAGCTCCAGAAGACTTTGCTCTTTGCGAATACGTTTGTACCTCAAAAATCAACGTTCAAGAAATCGTTAGAAAGGGCTTGGATGTGGTATATGAAGAGTGCATGTAATAATTAAAGTTTTTATTTAATAAATTCTATATAAAGTGAAGTTTTTAAGAGACTTAATAGACAAACAAAAGGCGCTTTTAGATAAGAGCGAAAAGACCAAAAAGTTTTGGCCTTTAGTAGATGCGTTAGATACATTTGCATTTACGCCTAACCACACTACACATTCTGGTTCGCACGTTCGTGATGGTATCGATTTAAAGAGAACCATGATGACGGTAATCATCGCCTTAATCCCATGCTTATTATTTGGTATGTGGAATATAGGCCACCAACATTACTTAGCAATAGGAGAAGAGGCCACGTTAATGGCTAAGTTTATACACGGTTCTATTAAGGTATTGCCTTTAATAGTTGTATCGTATGCTGTTGGTTTAGGTGTAGAATTTATTTTCTGTATTCGCAACGGACACGCTATCCAAGAAGGTTTCCTAGTATCAGGACTATTAATTCCATTGGTAATGCCAGTAGGTGTTCCTTTGTGGATGGTGGCGTTTGCTACAGCTTTTGCGGTATTGATTGCGAAAGAAGTGTTTGGCGGAACAGGGATGAACGTACTAAACATTGCCCTTACTGCTCGCGCGTTCTTATTCTTTGCGTATCCAACCATGATGTCTGGTGATAAGGTATGGATTGACTTAGCTGGTAAAACACCAGTAGATGGTTATTCTGGTGCAACGTATCTTGGTAAGTTAGCATCTTTTACTTCTGATTCTCCTGTTTATGCAAACCTTTCAGAGTTTTACAACAGCTTATCAATTACAGAATTATTAATAGGTGCCTACCCAGGTTCTATTGGTGAATCATCTGTAATAGCGTGCGGTATTGGTGCTTTAATTTTATTATATACTGGTGTAGCAAGTTGGAGAGTAATGCTTTCTTTCTTAGCTGGTGGTTTAGCAATGGCTTTATTGTTCAATCAAGTGGCTGGAGATAACTTATACATGCAACTTAACCCGCTTTACCAAATTGGTTTAGGCGGCTTTATGTTCGGTATGGTGTTTATGATTACCGACCCTGTAACGGCTGCGCATACCAACACAGGTAAATTCATTTATGGATTCATAGGTGGATTGTTATCGATACTAATTCGTGTGGCAAACCCTGCGTATCCTGAAGGTGTTTTCTTGGCAATTTTATTTGCTAACGTAATGGCTCCGTTGATTGACCACTATGTAATTCAAGCAAACATTAAGAGAAGATTAAAAAGAGTAAAAGTTAAAACCGCTTAATCATGGCATTTAATAAAGAAAGTAACGGATACATTATAGGTTTCTCAGTAGTACTTGTAGTTGTTGTTGGTGCGCTTTTATCGGCAGTATCAATGGGACTAAAACCTACGCAAGATGAAAACTTGAAAAACGAGAAGAAGCAATACATCTTAAATGCAGCGTTGATAGATGTAGATAGAGCAGGGGCAGGTAAGATGTTTGACCAATACATTACCAAGCGTATTGTTTTAGACCATACAGGTAATGTAAAAGCAGAATTTACGGGTGAAATTAAAGACGCTAAAGACGCTTTTAATGTAGATATCATCAAAGAGTATCGCAACAAAGGATTAAAGCAAGAAGACAAAAACTTCCCTATGTATGTGTGCGAAAAAGATGGCAGAACCTTATACATTGTTCCTGTGGCTGGTAAAGGGCTTTGGGATTTAATTTGGGGCTACATTTGTTTTGATGAAACAGGTAAAACCGTTTACGGAAGCGTATTTGACCACAAGGCAGAAACGCCAGGTTTAGGTTCTAAAATTGCAGAAGATAAATTTGAGAAAGACTTTATCGGTAAATCTATCGAAGGAGAAGGGGAGTTCAAAACCATTCGTGTTGTAAAACCAGGTAGCGAAGAATTAGACGCATACAAAATAGACGGCATCTCGGGAGCAACGTTTACTGGCGTTGGTGTACAAGAAATGATTACTCGCACCATGCCTGTTTACTATAACTATTTTAATAACATTCAAACTGAAAAATAAGCAACAATGAGTACAGCAGAAAAAGCAGTAGCAGCAGAGCCGTTGTTTTCTAAGAAAAACAAAAAACTCATTACCGACCCATTAGACGACAACAACCCAATCACCGTTCAGGTATTAGGTATTTGTTCGGCATTGGCGGTTACCATTCAGATGAAAAACGCTTTGGTAATGAGTATTTCGGTGTTGGTAGTAACCGCACTTGGAAACTTTTTAATCTCTTTATTAAGAAACGTCATTCCGGGTCGTATTAGAATTATCGTTCAGTTGGTGGTGGTAGCTGCCTTGGTAATTGTAGTTGACCAAGTATTGAAAGCATATTTATTTGATGTATCTAAACAGTTATCTGTATTTGTAGGGTTGATTATTACCAACTGTATCATCATGGGTCGTTTAGAAGCATTTGCATTGGGTAACAAACCTTGGCCTTCGGTTTTAGACGGTGTAGGAAATGGTTTGGGATATGGTTTAGTATTGGTAGTAGTATCTTTCTTTAAAGAAGTACTAGGTTCTGGCCAGTTCTTTGGAATGAATGTTTTTGGTAATGCCATAGAAGGTACAGGACTTTACTCTGCGGGTTATATGGATAATGGTTTGTTCTTATTACCGCCATCATCACTTATAATCGTTGGTATTTACATTTGGGTACAACGTAGCCGTAATACAAAACTTATAGAACAACATTAATAGTTAAAATACTTTAGGATATGCAAGATTTAGTAAGTCTATTTATAAGAAGTGCCTTTATGGAGAACATGATTTTCTCGTTCTTCTTAGGTATGTGTTCATATTTAGCAGTTTCTAAAACTGTAAAAACAGCCGTAGGGTTAGGAGCAGCCGTAATATTTGTATTGTTGGTTACTATACCTATGAACTACCTTTTGGATGTGTATGTACTTCAAGAAGGCGGTTTAAAATGGTTAGGCGCAGAGTTTGCCACTTTAGATTTAAGTTTCTTAAGCTTCATCATGTTCATTGCTGTAATCGCTTCTATCGTTCAGTTGGTAGAGATGGTGGTAGAGAAATTCTCTCCAGCGTTGTACGGTGCTTTGGGTATCTTCTTACCATTGATTGCGGTAAACTGTGCCATTTTGGGAGGTGCGTTATTCATGCAACAAAAACAATTTAACAATGTAGGCGAAGCCACCACCTATGGTTTAGGTTCTGGTTTTGGTTGGTTTTTAGCCGTAGTTGCCATTGCAGCTATCCGCGAAAAGATTAGATACTCACATATTCCTGCGCCATTAAGAGGTGTAGGTATGGCATTTATTTTAACAGGACTAATGGGACTTGCTTTCCTTGGATTTTTAGGATTTTAACTACAAAAAAAGTATTCAGAGATGACGATAGTAATTAGTATAGTAGTGTTCTTGATAGTGGTGCTTGCTTTGGTGGCCATGTTGTTGTTTGCAAAAGCAAAATTGGTATCATCTGGTAAAGTAAAGATCAACATCAACCATGGAGAAAAAATAATTGAAGTAGATGGTGGTAGCACGCTTTTATCTACTCTAGGTAGTGCAGGTATTTTCTTGCCTTCTGCTTGCGGTGGTGGTGGTACGTGCGTTCAGTGTAAGTGCCAAGTATTGTCTGGTGGAGGAGAGATTCTTCCTACCGAAGAACCCCACTTTT
>CAYVVI010000105.1:0-3015 GCA_964455265.1 uncultured Flavobacteriales bacterium
TCTCAAACGCAATCTGCTTATTTAGATAGTAGTTTTAGCACGGTAAATATTATTTATTACGGACTAGGCGTGCTTAGTAACAGATTAGATTATAGATTAAACCCATTGAAGGGTTATTATTTTGACATAAATGGTGGGATAGGCAGCAAAAATATTTCTTCGCAAAATGACGATTCTGAACAGGATAAAGTTCCCCAAGGTATTTTAGAAGGAGTTGTTGAATTTTATTTTCCAATTGCAAAAAAAGCAACCATTAAACTGGGCAATCAATCAAAGTATTTAATAAGTAGAGAACTTTACAGTAATGAGTTATTTAGAATTGGTGGTTTACGCACTATGCGTGGATTTGATGAGGAATCGTTGTTTGCCTCTTTGTATTCCATTAGCACGTTAGAAATTCGCTATTTACTAGAACGAAATTCTAATATATATTTATTTTCTGACTTTGCCTATTTTGAAAGTATAACCAAAGAAATTAGTCGTTACAACAACGCAACAAGTTTTGGATTAGGCGTAAACTTTGAAACAGGTGCTGGTATATTCAGCATCAATTACGGTTTGGGTAGATTGAATGAAAATTCATTTGAACTACGTGCTGCTAAAATTCACTTTGGATTTGCGGCAATTTTTTAGAAAATAAAAAGCCCCATCAAAAAATTTACGGGGCTTTTTTACAAATGTATCTTTTAATTAAAAATTGTAGTTAAATCTTAACTGAAATGAGATGCCTTGATCTAATCGTGTAAAGTATTCGTCTGTTGTGTTGAACGACATAAATACAGATTCTCTAACATCATTAAGTATGTTGCTTACTTTAAGTCCTAACTGCATTCTATCGTCTTTACCAAACGTTTTATTTGCATTAAAGTTTAAACTATGAAAAGGAACGGCATAAATGTCTGGTCTATCTACAATACCAGTGTATTCTAGGGTAGGCCCTTGAACATTATAGTAAACGCCCGCTTCAAACCCTTTTAAAAATCCTTTCTCACCGCCATTATAAGCAAACCCTCCATTTATAATGTAAGGCGCTTGTCCGGCCATGTTTCTATACTCATCAATAACTTGACCTGTACGTGCATTTTCAACGCGGCTATCGTATTCTGTTTTACTTAATTTAATTCTAGACTCAGCAAATGTTAAATTTAGAACCAAGCTAAATGGGTTTAATTTTTCTGAGATAAACTGTAAGCTTTGTCTAATTTCAATTTCACCACCTAACACTTCTGCATCACCTACATTGCGTGGTTGAAATGCCCCTGCTTGTGTAGCAAATTGAACAATCTCAATAGGGTTAATAAACTTTTTATAGAATGCGCTTAGAGATATTGTTTGTCCTGCTTTTGGAAACACTTCCCATCTTAAATCGTAGTTAAAAATGTCTGTATTGGTTAGTTCACCATCCCAATAAACAACTCCTTCAATATCGTTAGCATCTCTAAATAATCCACCAATAAAGGTTCTGCCAGTAATTGGGTCAAATATTTCTGCGTATGACAATTCTTTAAACGATGGACGAGCCACTGTTTTACCAAACGACAAGCGCAAATTTTGTTTGCTAGTTAAACCATACACAAAATTTACAGAAGGAAAAATGCCTAAATCTTGAAGAACAATTTCGTTGTTTAATACATTGTATCCTAATTGATCTTGACCGGTGTAGCGCTGGGTATAAAACTCCGTTCTTAAACCTACAATAGCTTTAAGATTTTTTATTGGCGTAATTTCTGTAGAAGCATAACCAGCAATGTTGCTAATGTTAGAATTAAACTTGTTAGGATTTACTGGAAAAAAGTTTGATTCGTAAGTTGTTCCCGTAACCACACTATTGTTGGATGGCCACATATTTTCAGGAAGAAACAACTCATTAGGGTCTCCTGTTAATTTAAGATTTCTAATGTTTAGTGCAAATGTTCTTATTACAAAATCTCGCTCTTTATAACTGAACAGTGTTCCAAATTTAAGTTTTGCTTTTTCTCCTAAAAACTCAAATTCTTTAGTGGCATTTACTAATCCAACTAAATTGGTTTCTTGTATTTCTCTCCAAATTCTTTCGGGAAAACCTGCCTCTGTGCTTATAATAAATAAGGCATTTCTTAATTCATAACGCGTAAATCTAATATCGGGGTCGTTTACTTTTGATAAGGTTGGAGATACTTTCCATTCTAATTCAAATTTGCTACTTGGAAAATTATGTTTACCGCTAAATAATAAGTTACTAAGCGAACGTTGACTGTACTCTAGGTTGTGCTGAAAGCCACTAAAAACAGCGCCTTGGTCTGAGTTGTCATAATCAAAAATACCTGCTTTAGATTCACCATTTTGTAAATGTAAAAAGTCAATTCCAACTTTAGAATTTTTTGTTTTGATTGCAAAACCAGCTAAACCCGTTAATAAAACATTGTTTACACCATAGTCTCCTATTTGAACTTCACGCGCATCCATGGCAAAAACATCCGGATCTGCTGACAAGCCATATCTACCAAATTCAGCATTTTGATAAAATTCGGTTTCATTTTTATAAGAGAAAACTAAGTTGTAACCCATCGTTACATCATTCTTAGAAAACTGGTTTCCGAAACTTGTTCCAAAACTAAAATCCATTAAACTGGTTTGCTGCATAGCTGCAAGTGTTGGATTAAAACTTCCTAAAATCTGCTTATATCTAGTTGCCTTTTCTCCTTCAGGGTTGCCAATTGCTTCTGCATAAAATGGAATATTTGTTACGGCAGGAATTTCTCTTGTTCCGTCATCAAATCCTAAAAAATCGGTTTTACCACCTTCGTATGTGAGATAATTTGGATTAAAATGAAAGTAAGGATTATAGGATGTGGAGAAAGAAAAACTTCCTTTCTTGCTTTCTGGAAAATCTTTAATAGAAATATCTATCACACCTCCTGTGAAATCTGCTGGAAGCTCTGCTGCAAAAGATTTGTTTACTATAATATTATCGATTATTGCTGTAGGAAAAATATCCATTTGAATAGCATTTCTATCAGGATCAAGCCCTGGTAT
>CAYVVI010000105.1:3115-5668 GCA_964455265.1 uncultured Flavobacteriales bacterium
TTGATGGTAATGGTTTGGTAGGTCATGAAAGAAATTTTTAAACTATAAGTTCCGGGTGCAGTTGCAATACTGAATTTTCCTTCTAAATCTGATACTGCTCCAGTGTTTGTTCCAAGAACTTGAACTTGAACTCCTGGAATATTATCTCCTGTTGCATCTTCAAAAATAGTTCCTCTAATAAAACCATTTTGTGCAACTGAGATAAAACTAAAACCAAAAAATAAAACTGAGAAAATGAATCTAAATGTGTACATATTATTTTTTATAAAACATCTATTATTTTAAAGCACAAAACTCGCTGGAAAAATCCAGCGAGTTTGTAATGTGCAAATTACTATTGTATCTTATTAAAAGTCTGATAATTGTCCATCAACATCAGCCCAAGTCCATGAAGCGAAAGCAGATTTTGTAGCACCTACAGTGTTAGCACCAGCAGCAACACTTGTTGCATGTACATCTGTACCATTTTTAAATACTGCTGTTAATAATACAGCCGCTGGAAGAGTTACCTCCAAGTTGCTAAAGGTTAAATCGCCATCTGCAAATGTTACATCAGATCCTGATGAAAGAGAGAAATCTCCTCTACCTTCAGTTGCAGGGTCTGGGAAACCAAAGAAATAAATGTTTTCAAAAGCACCTCTTGCAGAGCTTCTAAAGTCACCTAACTCAGCAGCAGTTGAACCTTTAATTGAACCATTTTTTACAGTGTGACCAGCTAAAAGTGTTCCTTCTGGGCCATCAATTTCTAAAGCATGGTCTGTAGAACCAGATATTACAATAAAGTTATCAAGTGTACCAGCCCAAGCTTGGTCTGTGTCTATAGCGTCATCGCCAGCATTCCAAACGATTGCGTTTGTCACGTTAACAGTTCCTCCAAAAAACTCAATACCATCGTCTTGGTTACCAATTACTTCTACATATTCAATAACAGTTCCAGAACCTACACCACCTAAGGTAAGACCATTGATTTCGTTTCCTTCTCCAATGTTTGCACCACCGTGACGGATAGAAATATATTTAATAGTTCCAGAGTTGTCTGTTGCGTTGCTTCCACCGTATAAACCATTTTGGTCTGATGCAGGAATACCTTCAATTTGAACTGCCGTTGCGTCAGCAGAAATAGGCGCATTTCCTAAAATAATTAAACCACCCCATAGCCCTGTAAATGTCTCGTCTAAGTTAGGGCTTGCGATTTGTCCTGGAACAATCTCATCAGCTACTGAAGTAAAAATAATCGGTTGAGAAGCTGTTCCAACTGCATTTAATCTAGCGCCTCTTGCAATAATTAAAGCGGTAGCATTTGAACCCGTACCAACTTCACCTTTTACAATTACACCTGGCTGAATGGTTAACGTTGCTCCATTGGTTACAGCGATACGAGAACCTAACACATAAACCTTACCTGTTTCCCAAGTGGTGTTTGTTGTAATGTTTGATGTGATTCTTACAGTTGTTTCATCATCTGGTTCAGGATAAACGCAAGAGCCATCGTCTTTTTTAGCTTTTTCGTTGTAGTTTGTAGCGGTTGGATCCGTGCATCCGCTCTTTTTGCAAGATGTAGCAAGAGCAGCTACCATTGCAACACTTAATACTAATTTTACTGTTTTCATTTGTTTTAGTTTTATAGTTTTCGATTTATTTTCTGATGCAAAAGTGAAAACTAAAAACCAGTATGAAGTAATCTTAAAATTAAGGGTTTGTTACGTTTGTGTAAACAATGTTAAGCCAATGTTAAGGGCTTAAATTTCTCTAATAATTTCAGGCGTTTCCAGCTCGTTACTTTTATTGAGAGATCTATCGTAGAGGTAGATAATAAATTTTACAGAATCTGAATTTGTAGATGCAGCATTAAAATACCTTGGCTCCATAGTAATTTGAATCTCACCTTCAAGCTGCTTTTGCTTGCCATTAGGTTCTAAATAAGGCAATCTGTATTTATATATTATTGGATTACCAAAAAAATCAGTTCCAGGTTGCCAACCATTAAAATCGTCCTTTTCGTAGTATTCAAAAAATAAATTGTGGTAAAAAGGTTTGCTAAAGTGAAAATCTCCTAAGGTGTCTCCCGTTCCTAAACCAATGTTTCCATCGCCATCCTGAAATTTGATGGTCATAATGCCTGTATCCCCTTGGGCTTTGAAGTTTAGAAACTCGATTTGTGGTTCGGGGGGTAAGTCGCTACCAGGTTTCTTACACGAAATCGCAACACACATAGCTGCCAATAAGATTAACATTATCTTTGGTAACGAAAATAAAACTATGTTTTCACTTGACTTCGACATATCTGACGTGTTCAAAATTAACTCATCTTCTGAGTTTAACGACATTTCTTTGAAAATATTTCGCTTTCAGGCCGAAAATAATTCGATTTATAAACACTATTTACAGCTTTTAAACGTAAAACCAAGCACTATTACAAATGTTCACGATATCCCCTTTTTACCGATAGATTTTTTTAAAACACATCAAGTAGTATGTGGTGATGAATATGAAAAAATATTCCTAAGTAGTGGGACAACTCAGCAGGCACGAAGCAAACATTACGTAAAAGAT
>CAYVVI010000106.1:0-5646 GCA_964455265.1 uncultured Flavobacteriales bacterium
CGGCAGATAAAACGTGCTTAAGTGAAAACTTATCCTCTGGTCCGCTTTTAGGGCGACCCAAGTGCGACATTAAAATTACGCTACCGCCATCATTCAAAATCTTTTTGATAGTGGGTACAGATTCGCGAATGCGGGTATCGTCTGTAACGTTAAAATTATCATCTAACGGCACGTTAAAATCTACCCTTATAATTACTTTTTGATTGTTGAAGTTGTGTTGTGAAAATGGTTTCATTACTAAAAAATTTATCGTAAAACATCTAAGCGCTCGGCATCTAATTTTAGAAGCGTAAAAATAATCAATGAAAATGAGATGATGGACGAACCACCATAACTAAAGAATGGCAACGGAATACCAATTACAGGCGCTAACCCAATTACCATCCCTATGTTTATCATAAAGTGAAAAAACAAAATACCGGCTACACAGTAGCCATAAATACGTGAAAATTGAGAGCGTTGGCGTTCAGCAATTAAAATTACTTTTACAATTAAAGCCATGAATAAAAGGATTACGAATGTGCTTCCTAAGAAGCCCCATTCTTCTGCTATGGAGCAAAAAATAAAGTCTGTACTTTGTTCTGGTACGTGTTTAAATTGTTCGTTAGATAATGTTCCGTCTTTGTATCCTTTTCCAGCAAAACCTCCCGAACCAACGGCACTCATTGCTTGAAAAATATTGTAACCCGCACCTTGTCTATCTAATTTTTTTCCGAACATAATTTCTATACGGTCGCGGTGACGGTCTTGTAGAACATTATTAAACGCCCAATTGGCAGAAAGAATTATTCCTACGCTAACTATATACGCACCAAATAAATTGAAGTACTGCTGCCTACGGTAGCGTGGACGCACAAAATATTGAATCATCCACCAAAATAAAATCATTAAAAAAGTAAGAATGCCAATAATAAAATAGTTGCTTTCTACTGGTTCATCTCTAAAAGGAATGCCTATAAAACTATCTTGATAGAACAAGGTTATTGTGCCCAACCCTATACAATAAACAGCAAATAGTAAAAATCCACCTGAAAGACCTTCTCTATAAAACACAAAAATAAAGGAGATAAACACCAACAACGTTCCGGCATCGGGCTGAAGAATGATTAATGATGCTGGTAATGCGATAATGAGTAAAACAATTATTCTACTTGAAAATTCGCGTAATTTAGTTGTAGGCAAACTCATGTATTGCGCTAAAAGCAACGATGTGGCATACTTTGCAAACTCAGATGGTTGCAGTGAAAATGGGCCAATGCCAAACCAACTTCGAGCTCCGTTAATGGGTCTTGTAAAAAGAACACCAATCAACAATAGAAAAACAATGGCATAAATGACAAATGAATATTTAACAAAAAAATCTTTATCTAAATTAAAAACTGTAATGCCTAAAAGAAGTGATACAACAATCCACAATACTTGTTTGCCGTACTCTTTATCTAAGCTAAATAAGCTTGGAAAATCTTCATTGAAGCTAGACGAATAAATGGTAGCCAAGCCAAAAAACATCAATATCAAATAGACTACCGTTAGTAATGGATCTATATTATAAATAATATGTCTATTAGAACTTCGCATTTTTAGATAAGATTGGTGTATTAAGCGCTCTTTCTTCTTTAGCTTTTCCTTTTACTGTTGTAACTTCTCCTTTTAAATATTTTTCAATCATCAAGCTGGCAATAGGTGCGGCCCAAGTTCCGCCCCAAGTTCCATATTCTACATAAACAGCAATGGCAATTTTAGGGTTGTCTTTTGGTGCAAATGCAATGAACACACTATGGTCGTTAAATTTTTCATTTTGTACAGTCCCAGTTTTACCACATACTGATATGCTATCTACTTGTGCTTGTCGGCCTGTACCGCTTATTACAACTTGTTCCATGGCGTCTACTACAGGAATAAAATATTTAGGGTTAACAGTGGTATAATGCTTTTCCAAATACTCTTTTTTCTTTGAGCCATTTTCTGAAATTTTTCGTACCAGATGAGGCGTGTAGTAATATCCTCTATTAGCAATAATAGCAGCAAGGTTAGCCATTTGCAAAGGAGAAACACCTAATTCGCCCTCACCAATACTGTTGGAATAAATAGTAGAAAACGCCCAACGATTTTTTCCGTACCATTTGTCGTAAAAAGACGTATCAGGTATGCGTCCTTTTTTAATTCCTGGAATGTCTGTTTCTAGTTTTACACCCAAGCCAAAGCTTGTTACATGGTTTCGCCATTCAACCAATCCTAATCTACTATCGATAAAATTATTTGTAGATTTTCCCTGCATTATTACCCGTCTGTAAACACTATAAAAATAGGGATTACAAGAGTGTTGAATAGCAATCCGAACATTACTTGCTGTAGGATGATTATGACATCCGACTAATGATTTGTTGCATGGAAAACCAGTATCTTCAGTTATAACACCCATTTGTAGTGCAACTAATGATTGTACTAACTTAAAAATTGAACCTGGTCGGTAACTATCGTTATAAATAGAACGATTGATGAGTGGTTTTAAAGAATCGTTGCGAGAAAGTTCGTTCCAAAACTTGCCAAAGTCTCTACCGGTTAAGTTATTGGGGTCGTAAGTAGGTGCACTAATCATTGCTAAAATCTCACCTGTAGAAGGGTCTATAGCAACAATACTACCTATTTTATTCGACATTAATTTTTCACCATATGCTTGTAAATTTTTATCAATGGTTGAGTACAAATTTTTTCCAGCAATTGCATACACTGCCTCAACTTCCTTTTTTTCTTTGCCCTTGCTATCTTTCAAAAATTGTCTAAAACCGCGTTCTCCACGTAATTCAATTTCGTAAAAAGATTCAATACCATTAATACCTATTTTATCTCTTGGACGATAATATTTTGTTGTGTCTGCATCTAAAAATTCTTGAGATACTTCTCTAATATAACCTAGAACATGAGGCGCTACAGAAGCAGGATAATTTCTTTCAGAGTTTATTTCAAACTCAAATCCTTTAAAGCTTATCATCAAAGGAGCAATTCTAGAAAAGTCTTCAACAGAAATATCTTTTTCAAAAACAGATTGCAAAAAGGGCTTGTTATATCCTGTGCTTGCAAGCTCAATTTTTTTCAAAAAAGTTTCTTTTGTTATGTTGAGCGTTTTACAAAATCTAAGCGTGTCGAAATCTTTAATTTTATTAGGAGTAACCAGTAAACTATAAGATGGGGTAGTTGCTACTAAAACGGCTCCGTTACGGTCAAAAATTAATCCACGAGCGGGTTTGATGCTTTTTTTAGAAAATGAAATTTCTTCAGCTCTTTTACTCCAAGTATCATCTACTACTTGAATAAAAAATAAACGTAACACGAAAATAATACCCACAACCAAGAAAGCTATAATTACTACAAGCGCTCTATTTTGTGAGTTTTGCATCTATCTTTTGTAAGTTAATGTGTCGTAAATTAAAATGAGTAACAATGTAAAAAAACCGTTACTGATAGTTTTAGCTATAATAATGTGGAGCTCTGAAAAGCGAAAATACTCCACTGCAAAAAACCAAAAATGCTGAATGAGGATACACAATATAATGTAGATTAAAAATCTTCTAAAGCCTAGATATTTTGTGTTGATGGGGCGATTTGGATCGAAATCTTCACGTGGGGCAATGGCGCGCAAAAGACGCGGACGTAGAAACGCTAATAATACCAAAGAAGAAGCGTGTAAGCCACCAGTGTTCATGAAAATATCTAAAACAATACCATGAGAAAATGCTAAAACAATAAGTAAGGGTTGTGGTATTGATAGCGGAAGTAACGCCACAAACATAACATAAAACAGAGGATAGATATAAGGAGATGCAACACCAAAATCAATTTGATTAATGATGAGTATCTGCACTAAAAGTGTCATTATAAAACGAATGATATTTTGAACATAAACTACCATTAGTCTTTATCCTCCACGTTTAATTCTAATTGTTTTTGCTCTTTTTGATAACTATTGTCTATCACTTTAATGTTTGAAATGATATTAAAATCTGTAAACAACTTAATTTTCGCAGTGTTATAATCGTCTCCTCCTTCAGCATAAATTTTAGTTATTACACCAACTTTTTCACCTGGGTTAAAAATACCGTCAAAACCTTTGGTAACAATAGTGTCGCCTTCTTTCATCGGAATATATTTCGCAAAATTAATTACAGTAGCCGAAGCATAACTATCATTTGCCAACCATTGTAAAAGACCAATGCTTCCGCTTTTTTTATGAGATACAGATATGGCAAATTTTCTGTGTGCAACAGGTACAACCGTTGCATAGTGTTTAGAAACATCTTTTGTGAAACCAACTATTCCATTAGGGCCTACAACGCCCATGTGGGGCTTTACACCATTTATGCTGCCTAAGTTTATGGTTAAATAATTGTTTTCTGCTTTAACAAATACATTTACCACCTTACCTGAAATAAAGCGGTATTGCAAATTTTGTAATGAATCTATTTGTTGAATAAACCTATTCTTAAGCAAGGAATCTTGACCAAAGAACATGGTTTTTAATCGAGCATTTTCTTCGTTGAGGCGCTCATTTTCCTTGCGTAAACGCAAATAGGATTTAACATCGTTCACCGATTCTTGAACAGTTCCCACCACATAGTTAGAACTATTAAGTACAGCAGAGTGATGAAAATTATTCTGACGAATAATTAGTGTAAAACAAACCACCTGAAGCAACAGAAACAAGACAAATGCCTGGTATTTCTGAAGAATTTTCAGAAGGTTTCTCATATCTCAAAATCTAGTTTTTGATTAGGAACTGGAAACGGTCAATGTTCTTAAGTGCAATACCCGTACCTCTTGCTACTGCTCTAAGCGGATCGTCTGCAACGTGAACTGGTAGTTGTGTTTTCATTGAAATACGTTTGTCTAATCCTCTCAACATGGCACCACCACCAGCTAAGTAAATCCCCGTTTTGTAAATATCGGCAGCTAATTCTGGAGGAGTCATTTCTAGTGCAGCATGTATAGCTTCTTCGATTTTAGAAATCGATTTATCTAAAGCGTGTGCAATTTCTTTGTGCGAAACAAAAATTTCTTTTGGAATACCTGTCATCAAGTCACGTCCACGAACGCCATATTCTGCTGGTGGGTTGTCTATGTCTGGTAATGCTGCTCCAACTTCAATTTTAATTTGTTCTGCTGTACGCTCACCAACTAAAATGTTGTGTTGACGTCTCATATATTCTTCAATATCTGCAGTAAATTCATCACCCGCTACACGAATAGATTTATCGCACACAATACCTCCTAAAGCAATTACCGCAATTTCTGAAGTACCACCACCTATGTCGATAATCATGTTTCCTTGTGGTTCTTCAACATCAATACCTATACCAATTGCAGCTGCCATTGGCTCGTAAATCATATATACTTCTTTAGCATGAGCGTGCTCAGCAGAGTCTTTTACGGCACGTTTCTCTACCTCTGTAATCCCACTTGGAATACAAATTACCATTCTAAAACTTGGGGTAAAAATTTTTGACCCTGGTATCATTTTTATCATCCCACGTATCATGTGCTCTGCAGCGTGAAAGTCTGCAATTACACCGTCTTTTAGAGGACGAATGGTTTTAATGTTTTCGTGTGTTTTACCATGCATTTGTTGCGCAGTACGTCCTACAGCAATTA
>CAYVVI010000107.1:0-5620 GCA_964455265.1 uncultured Flavobacteriales bacterium
AATGCTCAAAAAAGAGTAGTAAAAGAAATACGCAAAGACGTGGGCTCTGGTAGGCAAATGAATAGACTGCTTCAAGGTGATGTAGGCAGTGGCAAAACATTAGTGGCTCTTTTAGCATGTCTGATGGCGTGTGACAATGGCTACCAGTCTTTAATAATGGCTCCTACAGAAATTTTAGCTCAACAACATTACGCTACGCTTTCCGAGTTACTTAAAAATATGCCTATAAAAGTGGCATTACTTACTGGATCTACTAAAAATAAAGAACGCGAAATCATTCATAAAGACTTACAAGATGGAACAACCCATATTATTATAGGGACACACGCGTTACTTGAAGAAACCGTAATGTTTAAAAATCTTGGTTTGGCTGTAATAGATGAACAACATCGTTTTGGAGTGGCACAACGCGCAAAATTATGGCGCAAAAACCAGCTACCACCTCACATGCTCATCATGACGGCAACACCCATTCCGCGTACATTAGCCATGACCTTTTATGGAGATTTAGACACATCTATATTAGACGAGTTGCCTCCTGGAAGAAAATCCGTAAAAACCTTACACCAATACGACTCATCACGAATAAAGCTATTTGGGTTTTTAGAAAAAGAAATTGAAAAAGGGCGACAAATCTATATTGTATATCCATTAATTGAAGAGTCAGAAAAACTTAACTACAAAGACCTTACTGATGGCTTTGAAGCTATTTCAAGACGTTTTCCATTACCTAAATATCGAGTTGGTATTGTGCATGGAAGAATGAAACCCGAGGATAAAGATTATGAAATGAAGCAATTTGCCGAAGGTAAAACGCATATTTTGGTTTCTACAACCGTTATTGAAGTAGGTGTAAATGTGCCCAATGCTTCGGTAATGGTAATTGAAAGTGCAGAAAAATTTGGGCTTTCGCAATTGCATCAATTACGAGGGCGCGTGGGGCGTGGCGCAGAGCAATCGTACTGTATTTTAATGACAGATGTAAAACTCACATCCGATGCTCGAAAACGCTTAGAAACAATGGTACGCACTAACGATGGATTTGAGATTTCGGAAGTAGATTTGAAGCTAAGAGGCCCTGGAGATATTATGGGTACACGCCAAAGTGGTATCCTCGACTTAAAAATTGCTGATATTACCAGAGACGGACAAATAGTAAGTTTATCACGAGCAGAAGCTTCTAATATTCTAAATAACGATATAAATTTAGAATTACCACAACACGCCACTATGCGTCAAGAGCTCATCCGACAAATGAAAAACTCTCCGAATTGGAGCAGGATTTCTTAGCTAATCTTAAAGTTAGACATAATAGCTAGCTTGATGTTTTTTAAAAACCTTACCTTTACCCTTAATTATGATTTACGAATTTAACGGTTATAAACCAGTGGTGCATGAGAGTGCTTTTATACATCCTCAGGCAAATGTTACGGGTAATGTCATCATTGGTAAAGATGTGTATATAGGTCCGTTTGCGGCTATACGAGGGGATTTTGGACAAATCATTATTGAAGATGGTTGCAATGTACAGGAGAGTTGTACGATACATATGTTCCCAGGTGTTACAGTGGTGTTGAAGGAAAATGCACACATCGGTCATGGTGCCATTATACATGGTGCAACTATCGGTAAAAATTGTTTAGTAGGAATGAACTCTGTATTAATGGATGATGTTGAACTGGGCGATGAATGCATTGTAGGCGCTTTGAGTTTTATTCAAGCGAAAACGATAATACCTAATAGAAAAGTAGTGGTTGGTAATCCTGCTAAAATAGTTAAGGATGTTAGTGACGAAATGATTGCATGGAAAACCGAAGGAACAAAAATCTATCAGCAATTACCCAAGCAATGTTTTGACACATTAAAAGAATGTGAACCATTGCAAAAACCTGAACCGAATAGAGGTAAACAAGAGAATTTCTATCAAATTTGGAAAGAACGAAAATAATTAGACAATGTGCCGATATAACAATGTAACAATTGTAAAACTTAAAACACCAAACAAGAAAAATGTCTAACACTTTTCATTTACTTAGTCATGAAATAAAGACAGAACTGCGCAACAAAGCGGTGTTAGGTGGGGTTGTATTGTATGTGGTTTCTACGGTGTTTTTGTGTTACATCTCTCTAAAGACCTTTAACGATGTACATCTATTTAATACATTGTTTTGGATTATCACCATATTTTCAGCGTTAAATGCATCTATCAAAAGTTTCGCACATGAATCTTCATCAAAGCAACTATTCATATACACTTTAGCACCACCACATGCTGTAATTTTAAGTAAGATTATTTACAATAATGTACTTATATTAGTGCTTACACTAGTAAGTTTTTTATTGTTTAGCTTTCTGCTTGACTTCGATTTTCTGCAAGTCATCAACATTCCTATGTATTTAATGGCGCTGGCATTGGGTAGCTTAGGATTATCATCTGTACTTACATTGGTTAGCGCCATTGCTTCCAAAACGAATAACAATGTAGGTATGATGGCTATTTTAGCGTTTCCTTTGTTGTTACCTTTATTGTTAACCACCATAGAATTTAGCTTAATAGGACTAAAAGGATTTGATTGGTCGTTTGCAGGAAAATACATAGCGCTTTTGGGTTCTATAAATGTCCTAATTATCACACTCTCGTTCTTGTTATTTCCTTATCTTTGGCGAGAATAAAACGCTAAGATTTCTGAATGATACGCCATTGGTGGAAAATATTATCTGCACTTCTACTTTTAACAAGTATATATTTTGGTTTTATAACGCCTTTAGCTACTGGCGTGGCTTCTGTTTCTGAAGAAAAATTAGAAGTAGGACAGAATACTATTAGCATTTACGGCTACAACAGCAATTTTACTTCTAATGATGAATCACTAGTTGCATGGCTTAAAAGTGGCTCTGCCCTTCTTTGTTTTGATGAATTAAATGTAATAAATCCGCATCAAATTGATGTGAAAATTACCATTCCAGACAGTTTAGAATCTCGCTCAATGCACTTATTTATTTATTCTAATCAATCTGACACCATTGTATTGCAAGATGCTTTTAGAGCTGAAGAAGCCGTAAGAGTAATTAAAACAACTTCATGCACCATCACAATAGAAAATAACGCCAGCACTACTTTTGCTTTTCCTTACAGAGAGATGCTTTACGAAACCATTCGTAATTTGTTTTTACACGTGCCCATGTGGTTTGCCATGGTTGCCATTATGCTAATAAGTGTTATTTATAGCATCATTAACTTATCATCAGGTAATTTAGCACATGATGTTGTTGCTAAAGAAGCTGTTGTTGTAGGTTTAATGTTTGGCGTATTAGGATTAATTACGGGCTCCATTTGGGCAAAATTTACGTGGGGAAGTTGGTGGGTATTTCAAGACATCAAACTTAATGGCGCTGCTATTTCTACCTTAATGTATTTAGCGTATTTAATTTTAAGAAATTCTATTGATGATGAACAAAAACGTGCAAAGGTATCGGGTGTTTACAACATTTTTGCCTTCGTAATGTTTATAGTATTTATAGGCGTAGTACCACGCTTAAAAGGTAGTGAATCACTTCATCCAGGCAACGGTGGCAACCCTGCTTTTAGTAATTACGATTTAGACAATTCACTCAAACTAATTTTCTATCCTGCAGTATTGGGTTGGATTTTATTAGGAATTTGGGTTGTTAATTTAAGAGTGCGCATTCAAAAATTAAAAGAACAAATTGAAAAATAGCATGAAAAAAATTATAGCATTAATTCTATTGATGAATTTTTCCATAAAGGGTTTCAGCCAACAAGTAGAATCGTTTCATGAAAATGGAAAAATTTATCCCGTAGTAGCGGTTATTTTAGTGATATTGCTTGGTATATTTTTCTTTTTGATGCGTCAAGAAAGAAAAATAAAAGCGTTAGAAAATCAAATTAATTCTAAAAAATGAAAAAATCTCACATCATAGCTATTGTAATTTTAGCAGTTACTATGGGCTTTATAATTTCTACGGTATACAACACTTCTACGTATGGAAATTTTTCTGAAGCATTTTCAAATGTTGGTGATAAATACACCGTTGTTGGCCACATCAATAAAGAAGAGTCTATAACATCAAGCCCAAATTTGTTAGAGTTTTACATGTATGATAAAGATAGCGTTGAGCATAAAGTAATGCTTAATCAATCTAAACCGCAAGATTTTGAGCGTGCCGAAAGTGTTGTTATTACTGGCAAAGCTAAAGATGATGGCGTGTTTTACGCTACCGACATTCAAATGAAATGTCCTTCAAAATATAACGATAAACAATAAAATACCTTGCTTTCATACGATAACATACAATACATTGGCGAGCGTGCACTCATTGGAAAAGTAGGGCATGTATTGGTTATACTTTCATTTGTGCTGGCTGCTTTGAGCGCAGTTGCCTATTTTTTATCTGCTAACTCATCACACGAAAATAAGCAACTAAAATCATTAGGCCGATGGAGTTTTATCGCCCACTCTATCTCAACATTAAGCATGATTGGCTTATTGTTTTTTATGTTGTTAAATCAATATTTCGAGTATCAATATGTGTGGAAATATTCCAACACACAAATGCCTTTAAAATATATTTTCTCCTGCTTTTGGGGCGGACAAGAAGGTAGTTTATTGTTGTGGATGTTTTGGCAAGTTGTTTTAGGATTGATTTTATTATTTAGCTCAAAGCAATGGGAATCGCACGTAATGGCATTGTTTGCTTTAGTCAACGCGCTAATCTCAAGTACGCTGTTAGGTGTCTATATTTTCGATTTTCATGTTGGAAGTAACCCATTTTTATTAGCTAGAGAACATGCCGATAATTTTGGAATGGCATGGACATTTAACGCTAACTACCTTCAAGAATTACCAACCTATAAAACGGGTTATGGTTTAAATCCATTATTGCAAAACTATTGGATGACCACACATCCACCTGTATTATTTTTAGGATTTGCTGCAACGCTAATTCCGTTTGTTTATGCTATTGCTGCACTACAACGCAAACAATTACACGAGTGGACTAAACCTGCATTACCTTGGGCATTTTTTGGTGTGTTGGTGTTGGGTGTAGGTATTTTGTTAGGTGGTGCTTGGGCTTACGAATCACTAAGTTTTGGTGGCTTTTGGGCATGGGATCCAGTTGAAAATGCTTCGTTTATTCCTTGGATAATTTTAGTAGCAGCCGCTCACGTAATGTTGATTGTTCGTTATAGAAAAACATCCATATTCACAGCATTATTTTTTACACCACTAGCATTTATTTTAGTGTTTTATTCTACATTTTTAACGCGCAGTGGTGTACTCGGAGAGTCAAGTGTACACTCGTTTACAGGCGAAGGAATGTTGGGGCAATTACTCGTTTATTTACTTCTGCTAGTTTTTATTTTGATATACTCTTTAATGCAAGATAAAACACTTAAAATTCGTTTTAGCATTTTTGCATTGGCCCTCGTTTTAATTCAATTATTTGTTCCTATAGAATTTACTCTAAGTTCAGCTTCGATTACTACAAAATCTATCGTTACGTCATTAGCATTTTTAGGTTCTATTTACTTTTTAATTAGTGGTTACAACAAGCATTATAATTTACAAAAAGACGAAGACCATTTGTGGAGCAGAGA
>CAYVVI010000108.1:0-2706 GCA_964455265.1 uncultured Flavobacteriales bacterium
ATGAGTTTTAAATCTTCTTAACCCTAACAGCGTTAAGTCCTTTCGTTCCGCGTTCCAATTCAAAAGAAATCTTATCGTTTTCTTTTACTTTATCCATTAATCCACTTACGTGAACAAAATATTTTTCTTGTGTGTCTTTCTCAATTACAAAGCCATAACCTTTGGCATCATCAAAATACGATACTTTACCAACGCGCTTTTCATCAACAGCTTCACGCTTGGTAGCTCCAAGTTCTATGGTACTAGCGTCAATTTTTTTCTTTTTGGTTAAATCTGGTGGCGTATCGGTTAGCTGACCGTTTTCGTCTACATATGCAAACATATCTTCAAATGATGCACCTTTTAATGATGTAGATTTACGTTCTTCCTTTTTTACGAGTTTATCCTGACGTTTTTTATGACGTTTTTTTTCTCTTTCTTTTTTGTTAAATGTTTCTTGCGATTTGCCCATTAAATAATAATTAAAATTAAATCGAAACTCCATGTGAGTTTCTAAAAAGTAAACGGGTTTAATGCTTAAATTTTTACCGAAGATGGGTTGAAATATGAACCTATAACAAGCGGTTTGAAAGAAATTAAATACGCATACTGCTTCTGCAAAGGTACTAAAATTTATAAATCATTGGTATAAATATGGTGGCTAAAATCCAAAACAGAATGTTTAATGCGGTACCTACTTTTATAAAATCAAAGAATTTATACTGACCTGCGCTATAAACCATGGTGTTGGTTTGGTAGCCGATAGGCGTCATAAAACTTGCCGATGCAGCAAAGGTAACTGCCATTAAAAAAGGTGTTGGACTCAATCCTAAAGTTGATGCGGTGGCAATAGCAATTGGCGCAATTAACGCAGCGGTGGCATTGTTGCTCATAATTTCTGTCAATAAAGATGTCAATAAATACAAGCCAGAAATAATGGCAATGGGGCCATATTCACCAAGATTATTTACCAAACCATCTGCCATAAATTTATCCAAACCACTATTGCTCATGGCGGTTCCTAAACTTAATGCTCCCGCTAATAAAAACACAATTTTCCAGTTGATGGCTTCGTACATTTCTTTCATGTTTAAACAACGAAGCAACACTAAAGCCACAACGCCTGCAATAGCACCCACCATAATGTCAAGTACATTTAACGATGCCAATAAAACTACCGTAAGAATTATCGCTACTACAATTCTAAAATTCTTTTTATCGAAATCGGAAATGGTATCTTCAGATAGTAATACAAATGGTGAATCTTGTTCAGATTCCATACGTTTTAGTTCTTTCACATAGTGATTTTTTACTTCGGCTAAAATAACATCGCCTGCTTTTAACGTAACATCATACAACATTTCGTGTACCACATCTTCACGATGACGAATGGCTAAAGGAATAGCTCTAAAGCGTCTTCTAAAATCTATTTCTCTAAGTGTTTTTCCTTCAATTTCTGAACTCGATGTAATAATCATTTCTACTAGTGTAGATTGCTTTCCTGTTAAATCATCATCGCCAATTTTCCATGATGAACTTTCCAAAATTTTTGCCCTATCTTTAAGGGTTTTAATTTTCTCAACGTTGCACTGAACCTTAAGTATATCGTGTGCTTGAAGGATAAAGTCACCGGGTGGTAAAGAAAATTTATCTTCGCCTCTGCGTACTTCTATAATGTCCATTTCCAATTCATTCACCAAAGCAGAATCCATAATTTTTTTGTTCACCGAATCGGCATTTTCCAGCAATTCAATTTCGGTGAGGTAACCACGCATGCTGAATTTTTCGCGTAAATCTTTCTCCTCTCTCCTACTTGGCAACAGTTTTATTCCTATGTAAACCATGTATAATATTCCTGCAACAGCAAAAATTAATCCCATGGGCGCCATTTGAAACATGGAGATTGCTTCTAAGCCACTCTTCTCAGCAATGCCACTTACCAATATGTTTGTGGATGTTCCAATAAGCGTACACATACCGCCAAATATGGTAGCAAACGATAATGGAATCAACATTTTTGATGGACTTTGCCCTGATGAGTGTGCAATTTGAATAATTACTGGAATAAATACGGCTACAACCGGTGTGTTATTGATAAATGCGGATAACACAGCTACCAACAGCATCATCAATAGCATACCTACATTAAAACGTCTTCTGAACACATTTGATAAGCGATGTGCCAAGTATTGCAGCGCACCTGTTTTGAGTAGCGCAGCACTGAGGATAAACATAAATGCAACGGTAATAGTGGCTTTGTTGCTAAAACCCTGAACACCTTCTTCTGGAGTTATCACTCCGAAAAAAATAAGCGATACCATTATTAGAAGTGCTACTAAATCTACCGAAATAATTTCGGTGGCGAATAGAATTACTGCTCCAATAATAATGCAAAGTGTTATGATGGCTGCTGTGGTCATACTATGCGTTTTTGAGTGTTATTTTATGAAATACAGAAAATCGTAAAATGTTTCTATTGAAAAAATCTGTGCCATTGACTGTTTGTTGGTACCAATTGAGGTAGCCAATTTCGGTGCTTAAATTAGTGTTCCATTCATAATTTAAACCTGCGTAAATACGGTTTTGGTCGAAGTGATTGTACACAATATTTTTTCCTACATTGATATGAATTTCATCAAAAATTTTAAGTTTAAATGGATGATTATTGAATTCCGTTAGCAATACATCAACGCCCAATCTGTATCTAAATCTGAAGTTGTTATTGTA
>CAYVVI010000108.1:2806-5617 GCA_964455265.1 uncultured Flavobacteriales bacterium
TCTAAAGTGGCTTTCTTCAATAGTTGAACGGTTTTATTTCTAACATCAGAAAACACATCACGAATACCGCATGTTTCTTCATCTTTACACTCTTCGCAGCGCTCATAATATTTATGTGCAACACACGGCAAAAGGGCTATCGCTCCGTCAAATAAACGGATAACATCAGCCATACTTACTTCTTTAGTTGATTTTAACAGATAGTATCCCCCACCCTTTCCTTTTTTACTGGCGAGAATTCCTGCTTTTTTCAAATCAAGCAGAATAGCTTCCAAAAATTTTTGAGGAATATGCTCAGATTTAGCAATGTCGCTAATTAAAATAGGACCATCGTTTTTGCGCTTGGCTAAATGAACCAATGCATTAATAGCATATTTCGCTTTTTTAGAAATCATTTTTTAATAAGACAAACGTACATAATTTTTTAAAAGAAGATAGCATGTTAGTAGTTTAGAATTTTAGAAAAGTGATTAAGAGTTTAGATAAAAGATGTTAGAAAAAAAAGATAATTGACTTTATAGACTTTCAACCTTCAACTTTGTAACTTTCAACATTTAACATATTCTGCTAAAATGTCGGTGTTCTTTGCAATTTCAATCCATTGTATTTGATGAAGGGTTACAGTACGCCACATTTCTACATAGGTTTTACGCAAGATGAACAAATGCACATTGTAACCATTGCTTTGACGAGAAGCAACAAACTCGCCCTCTTCTTTTATCAAAAGATAGCGCTCTTCTATGGTCAATTTATTGAACCAAGTTTCATCCATAATAGTTTGTATCTTTACGGAGTTGTAAAGTTATGGAATTTCAGTTAGTATCGGATTTTAAACCCACAGGAGATCAACCCAAAGCCATTCAAGAATTGGTGAAAGGCATACAAATGGGAGATAAAGCCCAAACGCTTTTAGGTGTTACGGGTAGTGGTAAAACCTTTACCGTTGCTAATGTTATTAAAGAAGTAAATAAACCCACGCTGGTACTTAGCCACAACAAAACATTAGCCGCACAATTGTATGGTGAGTTCAAAGAATTTTTTCCGAATAATGCGGTAGAATATTTTGTTTCCTACTACGATTATTACCAGCCAGAGGCGTATCTTCCAACAACAGATACTTACATCGAAAAAGATTTATCCATTAATGAGGAAATTGAAAAGCTACGCTTAAGCGCTACCTCTGCCCTACTTTCTGGTAGAAATGATGTGATTGTGGTGTCTTCCGTTTCGTGTATTTATGGTATTGGTAACCCAAGCGATTTTTACAATGGTGTAATTAGAATTAATGTCGGAGACATTATTCCACGCAATAAATTTTTATTCAAGCTAGTAGAGAGCTTGTATTCTCGAACAGAACTTCATCTTGAAAGAGGTCAGTTTAGAGTAAAAGGCGATACCATTGATATTCAACTACCCTACACCGACCATGCTGTACGAATTATTTTTTGGGGAGATGAAATAGAAAGCATCGAAACATTTGACCCGATCAACAATACGATTATTGAGAAGTTTGATACGTTTCAACTATTTCCTGCAAACATTTTCGTTACCAATAAAGATTCTATAAAAGATGCTATTGAACACATTCAAGATGATTTGTTTAAGCAAGTAGAATACTTTAAAGAAATTGGCAAACATCTAGAAGCAAAGCGACTTTTAGAGCGTGTTACCATGGATATTGAAATGATAAAAGAATTGGGTTACTGTTCGGGTATTGAAAATTATTCACGCTATTTTGATAAACGTGAAGTTGGCTCTCGCCCATTCTGTTTACTCGATTATTTTCCGAAAGATTTTTTAATGGTAATTGATGAAAGCCATGTTACCGTATCTCAAATACGTGCCATGTATGGTGGCGACCGTTCTCGAAAAGTAAATTTGGTTGAATACGGTTTTCGTTTGCCTGCAGCTTTAGATAATCGTCCGTTAAAGTTTGAAGAATTTGAAAGCATTACCACTCAAACCATATACATAAGTGCTACCCCTGCCGATTACGAATTACAACAAAGTGGTGGTGTCGTGGTTGAGCAAGTTATTCGTCCTACGGGCTTATTAGACCCAATCATTGAAGTGCGTCCAAGTGAAAATCAAATTGACGATTTGATGGAAGAAATTCAGTTGCGTGTTGAGCGTCAAGAACGTGTGTTAATTACCACACTAACCAAACGCATGGCAGAAGAATTGGACAAATATTTGTCTAGAAATGATGTGCGTTGTAGATACATCCATAGTGATGTTGATACCATTGAACGTGTAGAAATTTTACGTGATTTACGCTTAGGTGTGTTTGATGTGTTGATTGGCGTAAACCTTCTGCGTGAAGGATTGGATTTGCCAGAAGTATCGTTAGTTGCCATTTTAGATGCGGATAAAGAAGGATTTTTGCGTTCTGAACGCTCGTTGGTGCAAACCGTTGGACGTGCTGCTCGTAATGTAAACGGACGTGTAATTATGTATGCCGATAGAGTAACTAACAGCATGCAAAAAACCATTGATGAAACCAATAGAAGAAGAGCTATTCAATTAGAATACAACCAAAATAACAACATCACCCCTACGCCTATTTTTAAATCAAGAGAGGCGATTATAAAACAAGCCAACGTTGCTGGAAGAAAAGTAGAAGCGCCTAAAGAATATGGTTATGGCGAAGTGCAAAATAATATCGCTGCCGACCCCGTTATTAGATTTATGAATGCCGATGCTTTGCAAAAAACCATTGACAACGTAAAAAAACAAATGCAACAAGCCGCAAAAGACATGGACTTTATGGAAGCCGCCAGACTACGCGATGAAATGTTTGCTTTGGAAGAA
>CAYVVI010000109.1:0-5555 GCA_964455265.1 uncultured Flavobacteriales bacterium
GCTGCAGAGGAAAAAACAGCAGGAGGCATTATCATTCCAGACACAGCGAAAGAAAAACCTCAAAAAGGCAAAGTAGTAGCTGTAGGTACAGGAAAAAAAGACGAACCAATGACGGTGAAAGTTGGTGACAATGTGCTTTACGGAAAATACTCAGGCACAGAAATTACCATCGAAGGTAAAGATTACCTAATCATGAAAGAAGCTGATATTTACGCAGTAATTTAATAAGTAACAAACCCAAAAATTAAATCTAAACAACTATGGCAAAAGATATTTTATTCAATCTTGACGCAAGAGATAAACTTAAAAAAGGTGTTGATGCATTAGCAAACGCTGTAAAAGTAACCCTTGGCCCTAAAGGACGCAATGTGGTAATTGAGAAAAAATTTGGTGCACCACACATCACTAAAGATGGTGTAACAGTAGCCAAAGAAATTGAATTGAAAGACCCTATCGAAAACATGGGTGCGCAAATGGTAAAAGAAGTGGCCTCTAAAACTGCTGATGTAGCGGGTGATGGTACTACTACTGCTACTGTATTGGCACAGGCAATTGTATCTTCAGGGTTAAAAAGTGTAGCTGCAGGCGCTAATCCAATGGATGTAAAAAGAGGCATAGACAAAGCCGTTATTGCAGTGGTAAATGAGTTGAAAAAAATCTCTCAAGAAGTTGGTTCAGATAACGATAAAATTAAGCAAGTAGCGTCTATTTCTGCCAACAATGACGAAACCATTGGTGCGTTAATTGCTGAGGCGATGAAAACAGTAGGTAACGATGGTGTTATTACTGTGGAAGAAGCTAAAGGAACCGAAACAGAGGTGAAAGCAGTAGAAGGTATGCAGTTTGATAGAGGTTATCTTTCTCCATACTTTGTAACCGACCCCGACAAAATGATTGCCGAGTTAGAACACCCGTATATTTTAATCTACGATAAAAAGATTTCTAACATTCAAGAGATGTTACCAGTACTAGAGCCAGCTGCTCAATCCGGTCGTCCGTTATTAATTATTGCTGAAGAAGTAGAAGGTAATGCTTTAGCAACGTTGGTAATTAACCGCTTAAAAGGTGGCTTAAAAGTAGCTGCTGTAAAAGCCCCTGGCTTTGGCGATAGAAGAAAAGCTATGTTAGAAGACATCGCTGTTCTAACGGGAGGTACTGTAATTTCTGAAGAAAGAGGTTTCAAGTTAGAAAACGCTACCATTGCAATGTTGGGTACTGCCGAAAAAGTAGAAATCGATAAAGACAACACAACCATCATCAATGGTTCTGGTGAGAAAAAGGATATTACTGCTCGTGTAAATCAAATCAAGGCACAAATAGAAAGTACCACTTCAGATTACGATAAAGAGAAACTACAAGAACGCTTGGCTAAATTAGCGGGTGGTGTAGCTGTGTTGTATATTGGTGCTGCTACTGAGATGGAAATGAAAGAAAAGAAAGACCGTGTTGACGATGCTTTAGCTGCAACTCGCGCTGCGGTTGAAGAAGGTATCATTCCTGGTGGTGGTGTAGGATTCATTCGTGCTTCATCTGCACTAGAAAAACTAAAAGGTGTTAATGAGGACGAAAACACTGGTATTGCAATAATTCGCAGAGCCATTGAAGAGCCATTGCGCCAAATCATTGCAAACACGGGTGGCGAAGGTGCTGTTATCGTTCAAAAAATTAAAGAAGGTAAAGGCGACTTTGGTTACAATGCACGCACAGAAGTATTTGAAAATTTACTGGCTGCGGGTGTAATTGACCCTACAAAAGTGGCACGCATTGCATTAGAAAATGCTGCGTCTATCGCTTCAATGTTATTAACTACCGAGTGCGTAATTGCTGACACACCTGAAGAAAAAACGTCTTCAATGCCTCCAATGGGTGGCGGTATGCCAGGCATGATGTAGAATCATCAAGCTCCGCAAGGAGCCCCAGCGGTTGTTTTTCCTGACTAGCTCAGATAAAATGAACCGACTATATATATCAAAATCCCTCGCTGAAAGGTGAGGGATTTTTTTATTAATGAAAGCATGTAAGTTTTTATTTAACTTTATACCATGAACCGCACCACCATACAATGGGTAATAGTTGCCTCGGTAGTAGCACTACTTGGGGTGGTTGTTAATCAGTTTTTTTGGGTAAAGAAAAATGTTGAGGTGCAGCGCAACTTGGTGGAAATTCAACGCCAAAATGTACGAATTGAAGAAGAAAAATTTGAAAGTGTAGTTGTGTTGGCTTTACTTAGAGTGCGTGATAATTTGGTGGCGCTAAATAAAGGTGCTTCCGAAATTTATCTCGACCCAGTTAAACAAATCAATCCTAGTTATTATGTGGTGAGTTTTTACGAACCCGTAAATCCTAATTTACTTGAGCCACTTTTAATAAAGGAATTTGAGCAACAAGATATCTACGAACCTTTTGAATATGGTGTGTACGATTGTTTTACAGACTCTATTATTTTCGATAAATATGTTGATTTAAGCAACAAACTTATTCGTGATCAAAAAAGCCAACGCTTAGAAGAAAAATGGGAACACGATGGCTATTATTTTGGCGTGTATTTCCCTAACAAAACATTTAAAAAATTAGAACCTTCGGCAGAGGTATCTTATTCTTTACTCATTTCATCTAGCATTATTATTTTGGTAATTGCTGTGTTGGCTTACGTTATCAATATCATTGTAAAACAAAAGCGTTTGTCTGAAGTTAAAACCGACTTCATTAATAACATGACGCATGAGTTAAAAACGCCCATTTCTACCATTGCGTTATCTAGCGATTTTTTAGCAAAAGCAAAAGAAGAAACTCCGGTTGATAAAATTCATCATTACGCGCAGATTATAAAAACAGAAAATAAGCGTTTAGAAAACCAAGTAGAGCGCGTATTACAGCTTGCTAAATTGGATAAAGAAAAAATTGAATTAAAACTTTCTTCTATCAATATTGCCGACTTGGTGAAAGAGGTGTTTTCAATTTTTGAATTAACGGTTAAAAACAGGGGTGGAGCATTAGAATTTATAAGTTCTGCCGAAAATGTAGTGCTTGAAGCCGACCGCTTGCACATAACAAATGTGATATACAATCTTCTTGACAATGCGAATAAATACACCACACAAACACCTCAAATAAAAGTACTTTTATCAAACAAAAATGGAGGTCTTTTAATAGAAGTTTTAGACAATGGCAAGGGCTTGTCTGATGTAGAAAAGAAGCAAGTATTTGAAAAATTCTATCGTGCCTCAACGGGTAATGTTCATGATGTAAAAGGTTTTGGATTGGGATTGTTTTATGTAAAAACTATTGTAAAGGCGCACGGTGGTAAGGTAGGTGCAGAAAGCACCGAAGGCATGGGCAGCACCTTTTGGTTGTGGATTCCTCAAACGAAATAAATTTTTTATATGGCAAAAGCAAACATATTATTGGTAGAAGACGACACAAATCTTGGTTTTGTGGTAAAAGATAATTTACAAATGAATGGATATTCTGTAACGCTTAGCGCCAATGGTAGCGAAGGGTTAAAAGAATTTAAGCAATCTAATTTTGATTTGTGTTTGTTAGATGTGATGTTGCCACAAAAAGATGGATTTACTTTGGCTGATGATATAAAAAACATCAATCCTAATGCAGCGATTATTTTTCTTACTGCCAAAGCAATGGATGAAGATAAAATAAAGGGACTAAAACTGGGTGCTGACGATTACATTACCAAGCCCTTTAATTTTGATGAACTTTTACTTAGAATAGAAGCCGTGATGAGACGCACCAGCTCTAGCTCTGATTCAGCAGAAACCAAAGAAGGCATATTTAATTTAGGTTCAGTAATATTTGATTCGAACAATTACAGAATTGATAAGAGCGGAAAAGAATTAAAACGCCTTACCAAAAAGGAATCAGAAATTTTAAAGATGCTGTGTAAAAGCGAAGGAAAAATCATCGAGCGCGGCATTATCTTAAAACTCATTTGGGGAGATGATAGTTATTTTAACGGCCGCTCGTTAGATGTGTTTATTACCAAACTTCGCAAGTATCTTCAAGATGAAACCGTAGAAATACAAAACATACATGGCGTGGGCTTTAAGTTGGAAGTGAAGAAAACTTATTAGTGAGGTAGTGAATAGTAAAGTAGTGAAATAGCTTGTAGTCATTTTTTCTTTACTCTAACTTCTAAAAGCATTAATCTTCATTACCTCATTTCTTAATCACTCAATCACTTAATACGTTGTCGTCATATCCTCATCCACACAGATTATAAAATCTGCTTTTCCGATATGTTCTTTGTCTAATTTTTTCAGGTTTTTTTGCGAAACGGTGGTAATGGTCATCACTTTTAGTTGAGGCGCATATTGCTTCAAATACCAACCAATGCCTTCGTAATAATCACTGTGGTAAGCACCGTTGTAGTGCACAAACAGATTTCCTTTTTTATGATGTTTTACGATGAAATGCGCCATAGTAGCGTCTTTAGTCGCTTGTGCTTTTACCAAGTTGGGCGTAGCATGGTCGCCCATCATTTTTAAGATGTTTTGGTAAGTAGCCAAAGTACTATCGTAAGGCATGGGTAGTGGTGCTATACAAGCTTTGGCTTCGTTGCTTAATGTGTCTAAAACTGCAAATCCTTTTTTATTCACCATGCTGGCATATCTGCGTGGAATATTGGTAGCGATGAATGGTAATTTATTTTCTTTCGCAAAATTTACGAGTGGTGCATAATCGGTTTTGTAGTTATTCCACAAACGCGCCATCGTGTCTAAACCCTTTTGCGTAATTTCTCCCGAAAGATATTTATTCAATGCATCTTGGTTATCGGCTTCAAACATTTCTGCGCCTAAAATCAAATTTTTTGTTTTGTGTAAGTCTTTCGTTACGGCTAATTGCAACCAATGCGAAATGGGGTTGTTGTGAAACTCACCAAACAGCACTACATCGCTGGTGTTGGCTTGTTTTATAAGGGAAGCATAGCTTGCTTTTTTTCCTTTGCTGTTGTACAACACATACGCAGGTTTGTCTTGCGCCAATGCAATGTTTGAAATTAAAAGTAGGGCGAAGAGTATGTGTTTCATGGAGTTAAATTTTTTCTGAAATTACTAAAATCGGCTTATCCAATTTATTTTTTGTGGCAAAAATATAGGTGTCGCCACCATCTTTTAGTTTCAGTTTTTTTCTAATGATGTCAACGCTGTCCGGAAAGTTACGTGTGGTGATGTTGGCCTGTGTAATGCCTAGTGTTGCTAATTCTTTAGCATTGTAAGCACAAATGTGTTTCAGGGTAAATCGTCTGCCAGGAAAGTTTTCAATCAGTTTATCACTTACATACACGTGGCTGTTGGGTGCTATTTTTTGCAACGCGAATTTTGCACACAAACTATTAAACGCACCTGCTTTTAGTATGGCTGAGTTGGGTTCGTACACGTAGTTGCCTTGCTCTGTGTAGCTTATTTTTGCTGTGGTTTCACCGCTTAAATAAAAATCAAAGTGTTGTGTTTCTTTGCCTAAGTTGATGGTTTTAATGAGTGGTTCACCACTAAAGTTGCGTTCTAAAATGTAGAGCACTTCTTTGCATTCGTTGTTTA
>CAYVVI010000110.1:0-5526 GCA_964455265.1 uncultured Flavobacteriales bacterium
CCAATTTCTTCAATAGACACGTTGATGCCTTTTTCATTAAAGAATTTTTGCAGAATTTTTGGGTAGCTGGTAGCGATTTTTTTATTCTGAAAATAATTGATTCCAGTATAGTTTTCATCTTTAGGAATGGCTAAAGAAAGTTTGCAACTTGCAAAACCTAATTTTTCAATTGCCAACACATTTTTATCTTTTTCCCACACTTCGTTTTCGCCCAAGATGCCAATGTCGGCAACGCCTTGTTCTACATACTGCGGAATATCGTCATCGCGCAGAAAAAGTATTTCTACCGGAAAATTTTTAGCTTCGGCTTTTAATTTTCTATCTCCATTAGAGATTTTAATACCGCACTCTTCTAAGAGTTTTAAGGACTTTTCACTTAGTCGTCCACTTTTTTGAATGGCAATTTTTAATTTATTCATTTTTCATTTTTTGTGCCTGAATAAACCAAATGGGAAGAAACAAAAAACCCGCCTGATTTACTCAGACGGGTTTTGAAATATTGTGTTTTAGTTACAGCATACCTCTATCACCTCGCCTGAGCGAATGAATGATGATGGTGATGTAACATATTAAAATTCATTTTGTTCTTTGTTTGTGTTGGCAAATATAGTTTGTTATTTGAATCTACAAAATTTTTGCGTGATATTATTTGATTAAAGTCTTCCTCCCAACACAAATGTTTTCTTATAAACACTTACATCGCCCTGAAGGTTGAATACTTCGAAAATAAAAATATATGCTCCGATGCGCGCCTTGTCGTTTCTATCGGTAATGCCATCCCAAGAAAATGCGCCCGTTGCTCCGAGTAATTGATTTTGCAATAGGTAACGCACCATACGTCCTTCCGAATCGTAGATGTAGGCATTCCCCACAAAACCCTCTTGATTGAAAGAATACGAAAAAGTAATAACATCTTCATAACCATCGTTATCGGGCGAAAAAATTTCGGGTGAGATGGTTACTTCTCCATCGTTTTGCCCTTCAAAATATTGAGAGTTTACCCTACCCGGTGTGGCAAAGCCAACATTCTCTGCTGCCGTATGCCAGTTGGTTTCATCATCGGTTGCACGATTGTAATCAATACGCTCTAAACTTTTGCCTTCGTCATCTTTTATCAATCGAAAATGCATGTCGTCTTTATATGCAAACCTATCTCCGTTGGTGCTATCTACAAGGGCAATAATTACAACTCCTTCGCTATCGGAATAGGTTGGCAAGTCGCTTTGTAAAAATTTTCCAGCAACACTGCTTAAATAGTTTTCTTTAATGTTGGTGGTATCTTCAGAGATAACAATAAAATCATTTGGGTAAAGCAATCGGTAGGTTTCTATCGTTTCAAAATTGTCGGTTACGCCATCTTCTTCGTTGGCTAAATGCAGTCCTTTTAAGTTTAACACCTTTGAAGAATTGTTGTATAACTCAACAAAATCAGCACCTCCAGTAAATGGATTAAACAATACTTCGTTGATGATAAGGTCGCCTTTTTTTACTTCAAACGGTAATACAAAATCTCCCGAAGAAGTGGCTAAATTTCCTGAACAGTCACTCAAATTGGTAATCGTCATGGTGTAGACAACGCCCGTATCTAAAGAAGGTAAAAACGTAACTAAAAGTTGTGTGTTTTCTGTGTTGTTTGATATAAAACTATCAACAGAAATTCCGCTAGTAACAGAAAAATTTGCGGTGGTTAACGCAGAAATATCAATCGGTTCGGATACATAAACTAGCGCTAATTGGCTATCTATGGTTTCTATAGATATAATGAAAGGTGCAGCAGCATCGGGCGTTGGGTCAAACACAGAATTTTGTGCAGAAGGGGTTCCGCCTGAAGCATCGTTAGAGGCCGTCCAGTTACTTGCATCACTACAAGGCACAAATGGATTGATTAATTCCAGAGTATAACCACCATCATCTTTCGTTGTGCTTCCGTACCATTCGTCTGAATAAACAACATTGTCAACTACGTTATCTAAGTTATCAGAAAGCGTAATATCATCATCGGAATTGTTCAACGATGGAAACGATGAAACGCCCACCACATTTGGATATGCGGAAAACAATGGTGCGTTGGTGGTTGAACACAAAATCAAATATTGTCCAGGAAATAAAATCGTCCCGTTGGGAATGGTTGCGGTTGATGTCGGGTCGAAAAATTTCCATCCAGATAAGTCAAAATATTTGTCGGTTGTAGCGTTAAACAATTCCACAAACTCTGCATCGGGTAAGCCAACAACAGGAGAAGGGTCAGCAAAAATTTCGTTAATTACCACATCTTTAAATGAAGGAACGTCAGTTACAAAGTAAGTAAAATTAGCTGTAGTGGATGTTTGTACATTCCCCACCAAATCTTCTACATTGGTTGAGGTAATGATATAGTTCTGTCCGTTAGAAAACGGTGTTGCAAACGTTAAATGCACCAACGCAGGATTACCACCATCAAGAGTTGCTAATGTTGGATTTCCAATACCTCCGTTTACAGAATAATTTGTTTCTGTTTCGGCAGAAGTAGTTTCAATAGGTTCATCAAATAACACATCTAATTCTGTACTTGAGATAACCGTTGCGGAAACTAAACTTGGTGGTGTTGTGTCAACAATGATGGCACCTACATAAATTTCATCCAAAAAATATTTTTGGTTATTACTCGCTGAATAAGTAACTGTCACTCCAAAAAAAGAAGACGTAGAATAAGTTGCATCCAAAACGGTTCCTTGAGAAGTATAATTAGTGCCACCTAAATTATCAACTTCTAATGTCCAATTATCAGAGGCGTCACGAATCACTTTTACACGAGTTGGGTTATTACTTGAGCTAGCTATTAGCCCGTCCGAACCGTCAATAATTTTTGTGGAAGTTGCTCCGTCTTTACGAAACAAACTAACTTCATCTGGAGTACCTCCAATACGAACAAAATAACCGTTAAAGCTCCCGCTTATATTGGCTAAATCGGAAATCAAAACCACATCCATAAAATTTCCACTTGTGGTACCACATTTAGGATTGGCAAAGAAATTCCACTCTGCATTGCTGGAAGTAGTAGATGGTGTAGAAAGATATGTTGTTGTAGGTGTAACGGCTGGTCCATTTGTTCTAAGCTGATTCAAATCAATGGTCCAATTCACATCATCCCCGCTCCACGTTGGATTGTTGGTAAAATCTCCATCCGAAAAATCATCGGTGAATTGGGCGTGAGAAGTCAATCCAACCAAAAGAAAAAATAGAGCAACAAAAAATTTCTGCAATCTTTTAATCATAGTGTAAATATAGAATACATTTGTTGTCTGAAAATTAATTTTTTAATAAAAATAACACATTAATGAAAGTAGCAGTAGTAGGTGCCACAGGAATGGTGGGCAATGTAATGTTAGAAGTACTGAAAGAACGCAAATTCCCTGTTTCAGAATTGTTGCTAGTAGCTTCAGATAAAAGCAAAGGCAAAAAAATGACTTGGAACGGAAAGGAATACGAAGTGATAACGCTTGCCGAAGCAGTTGCCTCTAAACCACACATTGCTATCTTTTCTGCAGGTGGTTCTACATCGTTAGAGTGGGCACCAAAATTTGCCGAAGTGGGTTGTACTGTAGTTGATAACTCTTCTGCATGGCGTATGGAGCCAGATAAAAAATTAGTCGTTCCAGAAATCAATGCAGATGTGTTGACGAAAGAAGATAAAATTATTGCCAACCCCAACTGTTCTACCATACAAATGGTAATGGTGCTAAATCCGTTACACAAAAAATACAAGGTAAAACGCGTAATTGTTTCTACTTACCAATCGATTACTGGCACGGGTGTAAAAGCTGTTGAGCAAATGGAAAACGAAAGACAAGGCGTTCAAGGTGAAATGGCATATCATTATCCTATCGATAAAAATTGTATTCCGCATTGCGATGTTTTTTTAGACAATGGGTACACTAAAGAAGAAATGAAATTGGTAAACGAACCAAAAAAAATCATGCAAGATGATTCTCTTAAAATTACGGCTACCGCTGTGCGTGTACCTGTAATGGGAGGACATTCAGAAGCAGTAAACATTGAGTTTGAAAACGATTTTGATTTGGCAGAAGTACGCAAAATACTTCACGAAACTTCTGGTGTAACGTTAAAAGATAACACCGAAACCAACACCTATCCTATGCCTAAATATGCAGAAGGAAAAGACGATGTGTTTGTAGGTCGAATTCGCAGAGATGAATCTCAACCCAACGCATTAAACCTTTGGATTGTTGCCGACAATTTGCGCAAAGGTGCTGCTACCAATGCTGTGCAAATTGCAGAGTATTTGGTGGAAAATAAGCTCGTTTAGTTTCACTACGTTTTCTATGAAAATAAAATCCGAAAAAACACTAAAGTTTCTCTTTGTATCGAAATGGGGAGAAAGTTTAGATATTGCTTACGCTACACATCTTGAAGGGAACAAAGTAAAGTTTTATGTTGATTACAAACCCTGCAAAGAAATTGGTGAAGGATTTGTGCCTAAAGTAAAACACTGGGAAAAACACACCGATTGGGCAGACGTAATCATTTTTGACTATACTGGATATGGTGAAATAGCAAGCGTTTTAAGAGCCAACGGAAAAAATGTTATTGGTAGCACAGAATACACCGACCGCTTAGAAGTTGACAGAAATTTTGGTCAACAAGAACTCAAAAAACACAAAGTAAAAATAATTCCTTACAAAGAATTTTCTTCGTTTGAAGAAGCCATTTTATTTGTAGAATCAAACCCCGACAGATACGTTATAAAACCCTGCGGAGAAGGCCAAGATTACAAGCAACTACTGTTTGTTGGTAAAGAAGAAAATGGCGAAGATGTGATACGCATGTTGCGCGCTTACGAAAAAACTTGGAAAGCACAAATGACCTCTTTTCAAATTCAAAAGCGTGTGTCTGGTGTAGAGATTTCTGTAGCTGCATTCTTCAACGGCAAGCAATTTTTAAAACCTGTAAACATCACCTTTGAACATAAAAAATTATTCCCTAAAGAATTGGGCGTTTCTACTGGAGAGATGGGCACCAGTATGTTTTGGGTAGATGACAATCCTATTTTTGATGCCACGCTTAAAAAATTAGAATCTACTTTAGCAAAAGATAATTTTGTTGGGCACATTGATATCAATTGCATAGTAAATGGCAACGGTATTTATCCTTTAGAGTTTACTTCGCGCTTTGGTTTTCCTCAAATATTCATTCAACGAGCTGGAATAAACGAACCCATTGGACAGTTTTTATATAAAGTAGCTTCAGGGAAAAATTTCAAAATAAATACCCGAAAAGGATTTCAAGTTGGTGCCTATATGGTGGTGCCCCCTTTTCCTTATACCGACCCAAAAACATTTAAATCGTTCTCTAAAGATTCTATTGTGGTGCTGAAAAAAAACATGAAAGAAGGGTTACACCCCATGCATGTTAAAAGTGTAAATGGCGAATGGGTAATTACTGGCGATAGCGGTATCGCAATAGCAGTAAGCGGCACAGGAACCACCATGAAAGAAGCACAAAAATCCATGTACAATCGCATCAACA
>CAYVVI010000111.1:0-5490 GCA_964455265.1 uncultured Flavobacteriales bacterium
TCATCCACGTAGAGCGACACAATAACAACATCATTTTTTAAGATTTCAATAACGCCTGGCTCTCCCCAAACATGTTCTTCCATTTTGCGGCAATTAACGCATGCATACCCAGTAAAATCGAGAAAAATTGGCTTGTTTATTTCTTTGGCATAAGCCATTCCCTTTTCCAAGTCGTGAAAAACAGGAAGCCCTTGCGGACCTAGATGCATACCTTCTGAATGGGTTGTGCTTTCTGTTTGTGAATTTGCATTGCCAAAAAATCCAAGCGGAGATTCGCTATACCATTTTGGAGGAGGAAAAGCGCTAATAAGCTTTAATGGAGCACCAAAAAGACCAGGAATCATGTAAATAACAAACATTAAAGACGTTATTCCAAGCAGCGCTCTACCAACAGAAATATTTTCTAATTTACTATCGTGAGGAAGTTGTATGAAGCCAAATAAATACAAGGCAAGGACTGCAAAAATGGCAATCCAAATGGCTAAAAACAACTCTCTTTCTAGATAGTGCCCTTGTACAACCATATCGGCATTTGATAAAAATTTAAATGCCAATGCCAACTCTAAAAAGCCCAAGAAAACCTTAACGGTATTTAGCCATCCACCAGATTTTGGTAAGGTATTCATCCATCCTGGGAAAGCAGCAAATAAGCCAAAAGGTAGTGCCAATGCTAATGAAAAGCCCAACATACCAACAAATGGTCCAGAACCACCAATGGTTGCTGATTCTACAAGTAGGGTGCCTACTATAGGGCCTGTGCAAGAAAATGACACCAAGGCCAATGTAAATGCCATAAAGAAAATACCAATTAACCCACCTCTATCAGAAGCTTTATCGGCTTTATTTACCCATGATGCAGGCAAGGTAATTTCAAACGCTCCCATAAATGAAATAGCGAAAATGACTAATAACAAGAAAAAGATAATGTTAAACCAAACGTTGGTAGATAAAGCATTTAAAGCATCAGAACCAAAAATTGCAGTTACAACTGTTCCTAAAACCACATAAATTACAACAATTGATATTCCGTAGAGTATAGCATTTCTAATACCTTTAGCTCTTGTTTTGCTTTGTTTGGTAAAGAATGATACCGTCATTGGAATCATTGGAAAAACACAAGGGGTTAGTAGTGCTGCAAAACCACTAAAAAAAGCAATAATAAAAATGGTTATTAAACTTCTTTTAGGTGCTTTACTTGGTGCTTCTTTTTCTGCTTTATTTTCAATTGCAATTGGATTCTCTTCAGTTGTAGTGTTGCTGGATGAGGTGTCCAATGAGTCTTTTTCATCTTCTTCAATACTATGGCTTTCCGAACCAGATGGCGTTGGACTGTCAACCTTAGCGCCTTTAATTACGAAAACAAAATTTTCTTCGGTTGGAGGCAAGCATTTTTCATCATCACACACCATGTATTCTACATAGCCCTTCAGTTTAAAATCGGTTTCAGATTTTATTTTGATGCGCTGCGTAAACTTTACCTGTTTTTCGAAAAAGCTTAGGTTCATTTCAAAATTGGGGTCGTACTCCACTTTAGGTTTGGGCTCTTTTACTTCGCCTATACGCTCATATTGCGCAGATTCTTCAAACACAAAGGAGGTAGGCACTGGGCCCATATCACTTTCTAATTTTTGTGCATAGAGGTGCCATTTTTTTTCAAGCGTAGCTTCAAAGTAGAGCTCTACTTCGGTATCGCTTATTTGCTTTTGAGAAAATTTCCACTTTACGGGGTCAATGATTTGAGCCGAAGTAGCTACTACCGAAAATGTAAAAAATAATAAAAGTAGACGTTTTATAGAATTCATAAATTGAAGTGTCAAAATAAATATCACACAAAAATAGGCATTTGTTTGTGCTTTACATTTAAAAATATGGGCATTATTGTTGGAATCCTACAAAATTTTGTTGTTTAAAACATCTATTTATTGTAAATTTGGTAAAATGTTAACTAAAATCTAAACCGTTATGAAAGCTGTTTTAAAAAACAAACTTAAAATATACAGTTCGTTAGCAGCAATGCCTGTGGCTGGGGTTGTTAATGCGCAGATTGTACATACACCTATAAACTTTACGGGAGGTTGCGATGATTATTACTTAGTTGACATGGACTCTGATGGATATGAAGAATTTAGAATTGAAAGCTACTGCTTTGCAACAAGCTATACTCTTTCAAGCGGAATGCTAAAAAGGAGAGATCGTAATCTATCTATTTATGGCAACTACTACGGAAGTTGGGGCAGTAGGGGTAATTCTGGTCCAACTCCATACTCTGCTGGTGCGCTTATCGATTCAAATCTCTCTTTTGTCTATAATTTTTGGCAAGGTTATCTTGAAAAAAAATCTAGAACATGGTGGCAATCTTGCTCTACATGTGCGTCTATGAGTATTTCATATGGTGTGTTAAAGGGTGAGTTTGGAGATGGGTCAGAAAAATATATTGGTGTAAGATTTGCAATAGATGATGTAGCAACAAGTGGTGAATGGTATTATGGTTGGATAAGAATGAAAGACGTGCTAAGTGTTTACAATCCTCTAACTGGACAACTAGACGTTTCTTGGACTATAGTAGACATGGCTTACGAATCTACACCAAACACGCCAATATTAGCAGGAGCCATGTTTTTAGCGCCTCCACCAGCTACCAACCCTACAGCTTTGGTAAGTGGTGGCAGTATAAATCTAACTTTTGATGCATCTGCGGGTGAAGAAGCGATTAGTGAATACCGATTGTTTGTAGTAAAAGAAGGTGTTGCATTTGGTTTAACCGAAGCAGAAGCCAATAACAACTACACAACAATAACTCCCGATGGTAGCTCAGATTACGCGCATGCGTTTAATTCTGGCACAACAGATAGTGATGGAAACACCGTGTTAAGAACAACACCCATATTAGATGCAAGTGGCGAAGCGTTGGCTGCCAACCAAAACTATAGCATTTATGTTTTGAATATGGCTAAAACACCATTTGCTAGTGAAAATTCATTATCTACACCATCAAATATATTTACAGTATCAAGTAGTTTATCAGCCCAAAACGTTGACTGGCAAAATGAGGTGTTTGTTTACCCCGTGCCTAACAACGGAACATTTAAAATTAAGCTTCAATCAGGCAACTCTATTGAAGAAATAAAACTATTTGATGTTACTGGAAAACTAGTAGAAGATTTAAGTAGTAAGCAAAACGAAACAATGTTAGAGGTTACTAATCTAATGCGAGGGTCTTATGTTTTACATGTTAAGTCTGCCAAATCTTCTAAAGCTTACAAAATTATTGTAATGTAAATAAAAAAGCCCTTAACAAATTAAGGGCTTGAAATGCTTGAATTGGCGGATAATCATATCTGCAAATCAACAATACGATTGATGGGAATAAATACTCCCTTTTTAAGCACCACATAGTCTTCACCAACAGCCCATACGGTGGTATTTACCTCTTTTAGCCCCTTATCATCTTTAAACAAAATTTTAATTTTGTTGTGATGAATGTTGCCTAACGTTTGTGCTTTTTGCAACTTCATCGTTAAAATAGACTTCTCATCTTTGGTTCTTGGGAGGGGTTCTTTAGGAAAAGACAATGCTGTAATGTCTTCTTTTTCAATAATTTCTGGTTTAGTAGAAGTTTCCATGCTAATTTACATTTAGTAGCGGTTAATTTTTAAGTAGAGAGAGTGTTTTACGCTACTCCTTTTACTTAGTTACAAGTTTCAAGACTTTTTTTGTATCATCATTAACTTTCATATTTGCGGCTCTATAGCCAACAACCCACCATAAATTTTTATCATCTTTCGAAATTAATACTAAAGAATTTTTTCTGTCAAACAGAGACAACCCTTCATTTTTTAAAAAGTCAAACACATTTTTAGCATAATTTGCACCAAATGGAACAAATCTGTCTTTTGGTGTTGCATTTCTTAAATGAACGGGGAAAAATTCCTTTTCAAAATTTTTAAAAATGGGTAAATACAATGTGTTTTTATTAAAATCTAACTCTGAAAGTTTAGGTTTTTCTAAAATATCAACAGAAAAAAACTCTGATTGGCTTAGCTCATCAAAATTATTGTAAACCTCAAAAACTTTATAAGATGGGTTTGGTGTGTTTTTCTCAATAATTAATTCCGCTTTATGAATGATGGCTTTGTATTGCTTATTGGCAAATACTTTTCCAGACTCAACCACGCCTAACATACCTTCAACTTGGTCGTAATTAAACCCAAACGGACTGATTAATTCGTAAAGCACTACTTCTTTAAGAGGTACTTGTTTTACTTTGTCAAGCGCAATTCGTGTTTGATGTTTGGTAACTTTTACAGCATCTTTTTTAAAATCTTTTAAAAAATAATGCAACAATTGATGCGTTTTTCCAAGCAATTCCAAGTTTTTAGACATCACCTTATTAAATTCATGCTTGTGTTCTTTAAACATTGGTATTACCTGATTGCGGTAAAAATTTCGGGTGTATTTATCGCTTTGGTTTGAGCTATCTTCTCGCCAAGAAATATTCTGCTTTTCTGCGTACTCTAAAATTTTGGTTTTGGTAATTTTCAGTAGCGGACGAATAATTTTTTCGTTTTCGGATGGAATACCCATCAATCCTTTAAGCCCAGTGCCTCGCGATAAATTGATGAAAAACGTTTCAATATTATCATCCGAATGATGGGCGGTAACCAAAAAATCAAAGTTTGGCAACAACTCATGAAACCAATCGTAGCGTAGTTTTCGTGCCACTTGTTGAGTAGAACCACCTTCTTGTTCAATAATTTTTTCGGTTTCAAATTGCTTTACAAAAATTTCAATAGCATTGTTTTTTGCAAACTCTTTTACAAAAATTTCATCTTGATTAGACTCTTCTCCACGCAACTGAAAGTTACAATGCGCAATAGAAAAATTTAGTTTATGCTGCATAAACAAATGACACAACACCATAGAATCTACACCACCGCTAACGGCTAATAAATAGCGCTTGTTGGCAAAATCATCACCTGCTAATTGTTGTAGTTCTTTTATGAATGTTTGTTCAATCATCTACGCAAAGTAACGCAAAAATTTATCTGCTTTTAATAAGGTTTCTTGATACTCATTTTCGGGGTTGCACGCATCGGTAATCGCGCTACCAACCATTAATGAAAGGTAATTATTTTCTGCATTGTAAAGCAAGGTGCGAATAACCACACTAAAATCAAAATCTTGTTCGGGAGTAAAATAACCAATAGCACCAGAGTACAAACCACGCTTTGTGTTCTCATATTTTTCGATGAGTTGCATCGCGCTAATTTTTGGTGCGCCCGTCATAGAACCCATAGGAAATGTGGTGTTGATGACATCTGTTGCAGAAACATCTTTTTTTATTTCTGATGAAATGGTAGATATCATTTGATGCACGGTTTCAAAGGTGTAAATGCCAAATAACTCATCTACTTTTACCGAATTTTTTGCCGCAGTACGCGATAAATCATTGCGCACCAAATCTACAATCATCACGTTTTCGTTTTGCTC
>CAYVVI010000112.1:0-5455 GCA_964455265.1 uncultured Flavobacteriales bacterium
CGCAATCCAAACTTAAAAGTAACTTTACCCAATATGGTAGATGAAAATTTATTGTAAACAATGAATCATTTCACAAATAAAATTATTTGGATAACAGGCGCGAGCTCTGGCATTGGTAAGCAATTGGCGTTACAGTTAAATGCTTTGGGTGCTCAAGTTATTATTTCATCACGCAAACAAGAAGAGTTGGAAGCGGTTAAAAATGCTTGTCCTCATCCAAATAAAACTCATGTTGAACCACTAGATTTAACCAATATATCTTCCTTTAATTCTATTACAGAAAAACTCCTCACGCAATTTGATAAAATAGACATACTCATTAACAACGGAGGTATTTCACAACGCAGTTTAGCTTCAGAGACACCACTTGAGATTGACCGAAAACTAATGGAAGTGAATTACTTTGGAAACATCGCTTTAACAAAAGCACTTCTACCCTATTTACAAAAACAACAAGCAGGACATATCGTTGTGATTAGTAGCTTGTCGGGTAAGTTTGGTTTCTTTTTGCGTTCGGCTTATGCAGCTTCAAAGCATGCGTTGGTAGGGTTTTACGAATCATTGCGTTTGGAAGAAGAAAAAAACAACATCAAGGTTTCTATAGTATTCCCTGGTTTAATCAATACCGATATTTCAAAAAATGCGTTGACTAAAGAAGGACAAGCACACGGAAAATTAGACGATAAACAAGCCAATGGCATTTCTGCAGAGTTGTGCGCTCAGCAAATTATAAAAGGTATTGAACGCCACCAACACGAAATTTTTGCTGGTGGAAAAGAACTAAAAGCCGTTTGGATAAAACGCCTATTTCCGAAACTGTTTTACAAGATTATTAGAAAGCAGAAGCCAGATTGAGCATTTGATTTAAAGAAACTGAAGTTTCGCCAATAATTCTTACCTTTGTGAGTATGAAAGGTTTCTTTAAAACAGGTCTTGCAAAGTTGCCTAAAAACAAATCGTTTGATTACCAACCACGTTATTTTGACGAGCAAAAAGAGCGCTTAAAAAAACGTGAGGAAGAATTAAAACAAATGTTGGAAGGCAAAGAAAGTTCATCTAAAGAAAGAGAAATTCAATTTAACTTTCGCAGAGCTTCATCGCTTGGTAATCATAGGTCGAAAGAGATAACAAAATCAAACATCAGACTTATAGTAATCATGTTTTTGCTATTGTCTATCTTTTATTACATGTTTAAAAACTTAGACCAAGTTTTAAATTTATTTTAATGTAAATGGCGGATATCATTAAGCTTTTACCCGATTCTGTGGCTAATCAAATTGCTGCTGGCGAAGTAGTTCAAAGACCCGCATCTGTGGTTAAAGAGTTGGTTGAAAATGCCGTAGATTCTGGTGCTAATGAAATTAAACTATTGGTTAAAGAAGCAGGAAGAGCATTGATTCAAGTGATAGATAATGGTTGTGGAATGAGTCCAACCGATGCGCGTTTGAGTTTTGAACGCCACGCCACATCAAAAATTTCTGCAGCCAATGATTTATTTCAAATTCGCTCTAAAGGTTTTAGAGGAGAAGCTTTAGCGTCAATTGCAGCAGTGGCTCATGTTGAATTAAAAACCAAACGGAATACAGATGATGTTGGCACACACATCGTTATTGAAGGAAGTAAAATTATTGCGCAAGAGCCATCGAGTTGTGCTAATGGCAGTAGCTTTTCTGTAAAAAATATATTCTATAACATACCTGCAAGAAGAAATTTCTTAAAGTCAAACAATGTAGAATGGAAGCATATATTAGATGAATTTGAGCGAATAGCTCTTACTCATCCTGAAGTTGCGTTTGAGTTGTATCATAACGATGAACTTGTTTTTAAACTACCCATTTCAAAATTAAAAGAACGTATTCTAAATATTTTCGGAAATGGCTACAACCATAAGCTAGCTCCTATTGAAGAAGACACCACCATTGTTAAAATTAAAGGATATATAGGGAAACCAGAGTTTGCTAAAAAAACACGAGGAGAACAATTCTTCTTTGTAAATAATCGCTTTATAAAAAGCAATTATTTTCATCATGCCGTTGTAAGTGCGTATAGCGAACTGATAGAAAAAAATTACCATCCCTCATACTTTATTTACTTAGATATCGACCCGTCAAAAATTGACGTGAACATTCATCCAACAAAAACAGAGATAAAATTTGATGATGAAAAAGCCATCTATTCGATAATTAGTTCTGCAGTGAAACAGGCCATTGGAAAAAATAACTTATCGCCAATTATTGACTTTGAAAAAGAAGCTAGCTTTGACATTTTGCCCCTTAGAAAAGACCAAGATGTAAAAGCACCAAGTATCACCGTAAATAAAAATTACAACCCTTTTATCTCTAAACAAAGAGAAGCTATCGAACAAAATTTTTTCAGTCAAAAAGATGAAGAAAGTCAATTGATTTTTCAATCTGAAGAGGAACAAAAAACGTTTAGTTTTGATGAAGAAAACACGTCTAATACCCAAGAACTAACAACAAATAAAAATCTATTTCAACTTCACAATCGCTATATCATAAGCCAAATTAAATCGGGTGTAATTATAATTGACCAGCGCTCGGCTCACAAGCGAATTATCTATGAAAAATTATTGAAGCGTTGGAGTAAAGAGCAAATGGTATCACAGCAGCTACTATTTCCAATAACTATTGAACTAAGCGCCAACGATTTTGTTTTAATAAATGACGTTTGGGATATTATTCGTCAAATGGGATTTGATTTAGAGCCCTTTGGAAAAAATGCTATTGCAGTAAATGGCGTTCCTATAGAGCTAGAACCATCGGATGTTGAAAAAATTATACATGAATTGTTGGAACAACTAAAACACAACAGTTCAAATTTGCTTGAAAACATACATGAAAATGCCGCTAAAATTACTGCTGATTATTCTGCCATACACCGTCACAAAAAACTAAGTGTAGAAGAAATGGAGCACTTAATAAGCGAACTGTTTAGCTGTGAAAACCCTTATTATACGCCTAATGGCAAACCCACAGTAAAAACATTTACATTAGACGAACTTAACAAAATTTTTGACTAAACAATGTTTCAAAATATACTAAGAAATCTAACTCCTGTAATTAAAAATTTACTCATCATCAATGGGTTGTTTTTTCTTACTCAGCTTTTGTTTGAAGGGTTTACAGATGGTTTTGCACTCTACTACTTTCAATCAGATAGTTTTAAATATTATCAATTAGTAACGCACTTTTTCATGCATAGCGAAGCATCGTTTATGCATATTTTGTTTAACATGTTTGCCTTAGTTATGTTCGGACCTCCTTTAGAACGTATTTGGGGGGCACAACGCTTTTTACTGTTTTATTTTGTTGCTGCCGTTGGTGCCATGTTTTTGCATCAAGCAGTAATGTATTATCAAGCACAATCTATACAAAAATATTTAGACCCAGATTTGGTTTATAGAATTGCTAATGCTGAAAATCGCTATAGCATTGAACTATACAAACATGAAATTACAGAATCTGTTCGCACTTTGGTTGGCATATATCATACGCCAATGCTAGGCGCATCTGGTGCCATATTTGGTATATTAGCTGCTTTTGCCTATTACTTTCCTAACACACAATTAATGCTTTTATTTCCGCCAATTCCAATCAAAGCAAAATGGTTGGTTTTAATTTTAGTTGGTTTTGATTTATTTATGGGCATTGGAAATTTTGAAAGCTCAAATGTTGCTCACTTTGCCCACTTGGGTGGTGCCTTGTTCGGAATTATTATGGTGTTGTTGTGGCAACGAAATAAAAATGAGTTTTATTAGTGACGAATTTAGCTTCCGAAATAAAAAGTTGGTACCATCAAGGTAACGTTGTTACTCGTTTAATTCTTTTAAACGTAGTTGTATTTCTTTTTTTTATTTTGCTTAATGTTATAAGTAAATTCACTCAAACCAATTTAGCTTTTATTGAGCCATGGTTCTATGGAACATCGTCACTTAGCGATTTTATCTACCGCCCGTGGGGTATGTTTACCTATATGTTTTTGCATAGTGGGTTTAGACATATTTTATTCAACATGCTATTTCTTTACTTTTTTGGAAGGATATTTTTAACGTTTTTAAGTGGTAGAAAATTCATTTCATTTTACATACTTGGAGGAATCGCTGGATTTATTTTATATGTAGCTTGTTACAACATTTTTCCTTATTTTCAATATCAAGTTGGGCAACCTATTGTAGGCGCATCTGCTGCAGTAATGTCTATAATGGCTGCTACAGTAGCATTAGCTCCTAACTATGAAGTACGCTTGTTTTTAATTCCCTTTAACATCAGAATTATATGGATTGGGTTATTCTTTTTTGTTCAAGATTTATTTGCACTACAGGGTACGTTTAACATAGGCGGAAGCTTAGCGCATATTGGTGGAATAGTATTTGGATATATGGCCATAAGTCAACGTCAAAAAGGAAAAGACATTACCCTATGGTTTGAAAAACTAATAGACAAAATAAGTGCTATTTTTACCAAAAAAAAAATAAAAGTAAGTTACAAAAACACATCTACATCTCGACCAAAAACGGATGAAGAATTTAATATAGAAAAACGCCAACGACAAATTAAAATTGATGCTATTCTTGATAAAATAAAGCAATCGGGCTACGATAGTTTGTCTAAATCAGAAAAGGATTTTTTATTTAACGAAGGCAAAAAATTATAATGCGCTACATACGTTCCATATCAACTTTACTAAATTTAATAGCTGCGCTGCTTTTAGTAGGTTCTTATATCTCAACCCATATTAATCCAGAAAAACAAGTCATCTGGGCGTTTTTAGGTTTAGGATTCCCTGTTTTGTTTACCATAAACTTAGGGTATTTAGTGTATTGGTTGATACGCAGAAAAATTCAACTCATCATTCCATTAGTAGCTATATTATTAGGGGCACATCACATCAGCCATGTGTATCAAATTTCACTAAAACCGAAAAAAGATAACAATGAAAACGCAATTCATGTAATGAATTATAATGTGCGTTTGTTTGATTTATACAATTGGACCAAAAATAAAGAAACCCGCAATCTCATATTTGAGCAACTCAATAACGTACAACCAGACATTATTTGTTTTCAAGAGTTTTACCAATCAGACAGTGTAGATTTTACAACACGTGATACGCTTGTGAAATTTTTAAAAGCAAACAATTACTACGAAGGTTATAGCCAAAAAGCCCGCTTAGACTCACATTTTGGTGTGGTTACATTTTCTAAATATCCCATATTAAATGGGTACGTAGGTAAGTTTGAAGGTGAGAGAAGTAACAACTACGTGGTAACAGACTTACTAATAAATGATGATACAGTAAGGATAATAAATGCCCATGTAGGTTCAATAGGTTTTAAGGAAGGAGACTATCAGTACATTGGTGGAAAAGGCACTACCAATTATTTTCCTGGTCAGAAAAAACCAAAAGAAGTGTTTCAGCAAAAAATATTAGACCG
>CAYVVI010000113.1:0-5421 GCA_964455265.1 uncultured Flavobacteriales bacterium
ACAGTATCAACATGTTAGGTGGTCACTCAACCAATTGGAAAATACAGCACAACGTGTTGCACCACACCTATACCAATATTGATGGCTTAGATGAAGACATCAACCCTGGAAGCATCATGCGCTTTTCTCCTAACCAAAAACGCTTAAAGTTTCACAGGTTTCAGCATTTATACTCTTGGTTTTTCTATAGCATCATGACTTTAGCTTGGACAGCTACTAAAGACTTCAAGCAAATATTAAGATACAACCAAAAGGGCTTAGTAAAAGCACAGCGTACCACTTTAACAAAAGAATTGGCAGTGATTATTTTCTCAAAATTGGCTTACTATTTTATATTTATTGCCTTGCCAATTATATTCCTTTCTGCGCCATGGTGGATGATTGTACTAGGAGCCATTCTTAAACATCTTACAACTGGATTGATTTTAGGTTGCATTTTTCAGCCAGCTCACGTTATGGAAACCTCTGAATATCCTGTTCCAGACGAGAAGCACATGTTAGAACACAACTGGGCTGTACATCAATTATACAACACTACTAATTTTGCTCCCAACAACAAATTATTATCGTGGTATGTGGGTGGATTAAATTTCCAAGTAGAGCACCATTTGTTTCCAAACATTTGCCATGTGCATTATAAAGAACTATCTAAAATAGTTGAGCAAACAGCTAAGGAATATGACTTACCTTATTATGTTGAGCCAACATTTACAAGTGCAATAGTAAATCATGCTAAGATGCTTAAGAAATTAGGCACTGAAGATATGCATGCTATAGCTTAATCGTTTTTAGCTTCTTCTTCCCCTTCAAACCCCAACGCAGCAGAATTGATGCAATAACGTATGCCGGTAGATGTTGGGCCGTCATCAAATACGTGTCCTAAGTGTCCATCGCACGTTGCACAACGAATTTCTATACGTTTCATGCCGTGGCTATAATCCATTACTTCTCTAACGGTGCTATCGTTTAATGCCTTATCGAAACTTGGCCAACCACAATGCGATTCAAATTTACTTTCTGACGAAAACAAAGCCGAACCACAACCAGCACATTTATACATGCCATCTTCAAAATGCATCGTGAACTCGCCTGTGTGCGGACGCTCCGTGCCACTTTTTCTTAACACAAAGTATTGCTCTGGTGTCAACGATTCTTTCCACTCGGCATCGGTTTTTTGTACTTTAATGTTCTTTGGTTCCATATCTACAGAAATTTTTTCGGTGGTTTGTGCTGTGCAACTTAATGACACCGCAACTAAGATATAACTAATTGATTTCATCTTTTAAACGTTTGATATACTAACGTATGAAAACGTGTTTTGGTTTAAAAACAACGTCATGCTGAACTTGTTTCAGGATCTTCTTGATTGGGATGCTGATCCCGATTATTTCGGGACAGCATGACATGGAAATTTCGTAATTCGTAATTTTTAATTCGTAATTATTCCAATTGAACTAGCAAACCAAATTACGCCACCTTCAACTTCGCAGCCGATGATTTGCTGAATTTTTCTTCGGCATACGCCAAGTCCACCACAAATTGCTTGTCTTTTTGCTCTGATGAAGGAATTTCAAACATGGCATCTGCCAAAATGGCCTCGGTAATTGAACGCAAACCACGTGCGCCCAACTTAAATTCCATGGCTTTTTCAACCATAAAATTGAGGGCATCTTCGTTAATGCTAAGCTCTACGCCATCCATTTCAAACAATTTTTTGTATTGCTTGGTTAAGGCGTTTTTAGGTTGGGTTAATATCAAACGTAGCGACTCTGCATCTAGCGGATTTAAGTGCGACAACACAGGGAAACGCCCAATCAATTCGGGGATTAGACCAAATGCTTTTAAATCTTGAGGGGTGATGTATTTTAAGAAATTGGCTGTATCAATTTTTTCTGCTTTGGTAGTAAACCCAATGGCGTTGCTATTCATTCTGCGCTGAATAAGTTGTGCAATGCCATCAAACGCACCACCACAAATAAACAAGATGTTTTTGGTGTTTATTTTCACCATTTTTTGTTCTGGGTGCTTGCGCCCACCTTGAGGTGGAACGTTAACATCTGTGCCTTCTAAAAGCTTTAGCATGGCTTGTTGCACACCTTCTCCCGAAACATCTCTAGTTATAGAAGGGTTGTCGCTCTTGCGGGCAATTTTATCAATCTCATCAATAAACACAATGCCACGCTCTGCGGCAGCCACATCATAATCGGCTGCTTGCAACAATTTAGATAATATACTTTCTACATCTTCGCCCACATAACCCGCTTCGGTAATTACGGTGGCATCGGCAATGCAAAATGGAACGTTTAACACACGTGCAATGGTACGTGCCAATAGGGTTTTTCCTGTACCCGTTTCGCCCACCAAAATAATGTTCGATTTTTCTATTTCAATATCATCTTTTGTTGGTGTTTGCAACAAACGTTTGTAGTGGTTATACACCGCAACCGCCAAGGTGCGCTTAGCATCGTCTTGACCAATTACGTATTCGTCTAAATGGTGCTTAATTTCTGCGGGTTTAAGCAGGGTAACATTTTTCTTAAACTCTTTAGATGATTTGTTGACTACTTCATCCAATACAATTTGATACGCTTGCTCAATACACTTATCACAAATGTGTGCATCAATGCCTGCAATTAGCAAGTTGGTGTCTTTTTTACTGCGTCCGCAAAAAGAACAAGAAAGACCTTCGTTTTTGTTACTCATAGGGCAAAGATAAGCCAATTAGAATAATGTAGCAATATTTGACACTATAACTGTTGGAGAACTAGGGCGTTTTTTGTTAAGACGATTTGATTTTTTAAAGTTTTTAAATAGCTTTGTCAAACTATTAATATCTAAAAAAAACTAATATGGGAACGGTCAAAGCAGAAATTACATTCATGGTCTACGGACAAAATGGCTCAGGAAAAATTCAAAAAAGAGAACTAGAACTAGAACATCAAGATTTTATAGCATGTACAAGTTCAAATCGTGATAAAAATGAGCACCTTATAAATTGGACTAGAACGTTGTTTCCAACTGCAAAAGAGGTTAAAATCCAAACTGCAAGACAAATTCAAGAAAAGGAAGCGAAATCAAAAAAGGCAACAAAACCTAAGAAATCAGTTTTTAAAGGTAATCCTATATTCTTGCCGTTTCGAATTGTATTTAGAATCTTAGGTTGGATTTATAGACTAGTTAAGAATACTTAAAATGAAATACAAATCATCATTTAAAGAACTTGTCAGTAAGGTTTCCAAAATTAAAGATGATTTAGAAATTATTGAATCTTATTTAGGCACAGGAAATCCAAATTCAAAAATTATTGTTTTTGGCAAAGAATTGGGATTTGATGTAAATAGAAATGAGCAATTCAATCTTGAAGTCATAAACAATATAAAAGATTGGAATAAAAACATTTCCGATAATGTTTTTTACAATTTAGATAAATTTGAGACATACAATCCTTTGCTTCCGTACAACGGATATCAGCAAAAATCAGGTCATACCTGGAGTAAGTATCAAATTTTATCTGACTTCATATTTCCAGAATATAGAAATCATTTTTTTGAGAATTTTTTCGTGTCTGAGATTGGACATAAACCTTCCAAGTATTCAAAGAATCAGGGTTTGAGCACTCTTCGTAGAATTCTTTTAAAAGAGAACTCTTTTTTTCAAGATTTCCAAATCGTAATACTTGCTTGTGGTAATTATCTGCGAATAGAGGACATTGAGGATATTTTTTCCGTTACCCATTGTGAAAGCGAAAGTAAATCTAAACCTAGAAATAGGTTAGAAATTTATCGTTCAAACAACAAACTGGTTGTCAATACAAGACAATTAAGTATGGATGTTTCCAGAGAGTATCTTGAGACTCTTGCTGTAGAGGTAAGAAAATTTATTGGTTAACGAATTCATAACAACAAACATCCGTAAGCGGAGGAGTTATGTACCTGTTAAGCGTATATCTACTATTTGTAAAACGTTAAACGTAACTCAAAAATAACACAAAAAAGCCCCTCATTTCTGAAGGGCTTTAATTTTTTTAATGATGGGTGCTTCGACAAGCTCAGCAACCCTTAATTACTTCTTATTCTTAATTAGTACTTCGTCAATCATGCCGTATTCTTTCGCTTCTTCGGCAATCATCCAATAGTCACGGTCTGAGTCTGCCCAAATTTTATCGTAGGTTTGTCCAGAGTGGTGCGCTATAATTTCGTACAATTCTTTCTTTAATTTTTGAATTTCACGTGCGGTAATTTCAATATCGGTTGCTTGCCCTTGTGCTCCACCCAATGGTTGGTGAATCATAATACGTGAGTGTTTTAAAGCGGTGCGTTTGCCTTTAACTCCTGCGCACATTAACACAGCACCCATAGAAGCTGCCATACCTGTGCAAATAGTTGCTACATCTGGCGTAATATATTGCATGGTATCGTAAATACCTAAGCCAGCATACACGCTACCACCTGGTGAGTTGATGTAAATTTGAATGTCTTTTTTAGGATCGGCAGACTCTAAAAACAACAATTGCGCTTGAATGATGTTGGCTATATAATCGTCAATGCCTGTACCTAAAAAAATGATTCTATCAACCATTAAACGAGAAAATACGTCAACCTCTCTAAAAGGCATGGGGCGTTCTTCAATTACCGTGCGGGTCATGTTTTCTGCACCGTAGGCATGAGACATTACTTGATCGTACACCAAGCTGTTTATTCCCATGTGCTTGGTAGCATATTTTTTAAATTCTTTTCCGTAGTCCATATTCGTTGTGTGTAATTTTTAAATTCGGTTAAAAGTAATTATTTTTTGTTTGTTATGTATAGTTCTCGATACTTTCGCTTCGTTTGACTTTCGTCAAACTCACCTCAAACTCGAACTGACAGCTTTTACTACCAAACTTTTGTCAGGTCGAGTGTCCCGATGAATATCGGGATGTATCGAGACCGCTTGTCATCTTTACTTTCCAAAAAAATGACAATCAAAAGTAGTTGTATCTAATTGCTATTAATTGTAACAAAAGAAAAATTATCTACAATTGATTTTTTATTTCTAATGGTTCAACAAAATGGTAGGCGGTTTTTCCGTTTTCGTGGAGTTCAAATTCTATGCGCCCTAAGTGCGTTCCTGCCCACCCTACTTGATTGATGATGGTGGTGTGTCCTTCGCTATTGGTGAGCAGCGTTGGTGCATCTAAATAGGTATGCGTGTGGCCGCCAATAATTAAATCGATGTCGCTTACTTCGGTGGCCAACGTATGGTCAGAAACTTTATCGCCTTCGTACTGATATCCTAAATGCGATAAGCAAATAATGACATCACACTTTAAACGCCTTAATTCTTGCACCATGTTTTTTGCCACCTCAACAGGATTGGTGTAGCGCGTGTCTTCAAATAATTTTTTGGGTACTAAACCATCTAACTCTATCCCTACACCAA
>CAYVVI010000114.1:0-5411 GCA_964455265.1 uncultured Flavobacteriales bacterium
TTGGTGACGTAACTACTACCATGCTTTGGATGAACGATAAAGTTTCTTCAATGGCACTTATCAAAACATTGTTTATTCCTTCTTTAGTTTGTGCTGTGCTTCCTTTAGTAATCGGATCGTTTTTACCAGCGTTTAAAGGAAACATTGAAACAACAGAAGCATCTCTTCACGAATCGAAATATAGCAGACTTATGTTTACCCTTGGTTTAGGAATGATTGTGTTTGTGCCTATTTTCAAAACCATTACTCACCTTCCTCCTTACGTAGGTATGATGCTTTCTTTAGCTGTTGTTTCTTTGGTTGCTGAATATATAAGCAATAGAAAATTTTCTTTAACTGCTGTTGAAAATAGTGGTCATGCTCACGGACCAACATTTAAAGCATTATCAAAAATTGAATTACCTTCTATCCTATTCTTTTTAGGTATTTTAATGACGGTAGCGGCCTTAGAATCTTTAGGATTGATATTTCAATTTGGACAATCGGTAAGCGCTCAAATTCCCGAAAATGTATTTGTAACTTTACTTGGTGTTGGTTCTGCCGTAATAGACAACGTTCCTTTAGTAGCTGCTTCTATGGGTATGTTCCAAGAAGCATTGGATGCTGACGTGTGGCACTTTATTGCCTATGCAGCGGGTACAGGTGGTAGTATGTTAATTATTGGTTCTGCTGCGGGTGTTGTAGCAATGGGTATGGAAAGAATATCATTCTTTTGGTATTTAAAAAACATCTCTTGGTTAGCTACGATTGGTTATTTAGCTGGAGCTGCAATCATCGTATTTCTTTAATATTTTCAAATCATATATAAAAAAAGCCCCGAAAATTATTCGGGGCTTTTTTATTGTGCTATCAACTTATTGCTTTTCATAACTTTTTGAATTGTTCTTTCGTATGATGCTCTTAAATTCATCTCAAGAGAGTAATTTTACACGCACAAAAAAGTAAAACTAAATGAATATGAATTCACCATTTTTATTACAAGTTGCTTTAGGAGACTCTACTGCTAAAACAACAACGCAAGCTATTAACGATGCAACAAGCGTTGTATCAGAAATGTCTATTTGGGAATTAGCCAAAGCAGGTGGTTGGTACATAATGATTCCGTTAGCAATATGCTCGGTGTTGGCTGTTTATATTTTTATTGAAAGATTTTTAGCCATTCAAAAAGCATTAAAGGGCGAAAAAATGTTTATGACAAACGTTAAAACATATATACAACAAGGCAACTTAGATGCTGCTAAAAATTTGTGTATTACCACAAGTAATCCTATGGCTAGGATGGTAGGTAAAGGTATTTCGCGCATTGGAAAACCAATGAACGACATTGCAGCATCTGTAGAAAACGTGGGAAAATTAGAAATATCAAATCTTGAGCAACGCTTATCTGTACTAGCAACTATATCTGGAGTAGCACCAATGATTGGATTTTTGGGAACGGTAGTGGGTATGATTACCACCTTTCACCAAATGACCTTAGAAGGTGTTGAGATTAATAGTTTAGCTGGAGGTATCATGCAAGCCATGGTTACCACTGTGGCGGGTTTGGTTGTGGGTATTTTTGCTTATGTTGCTTACAATTATTTAGTAAGTAAAGTAGAAAAAGTAATTCACCAAATGGAAGGTGCAAGTATCGATTTCTTAGATATTTTGGAAGAACCAGGTAACTAATCAACCAAAAAAAACTACTAATGAATTTACGTTCGCAAAATAAAATAAAAGCAGAAGGAGCCATGTCGTCTATGACGGATTTGGTGTTCCTGCTCCTTATCTTTTTCATCATACTTTCTACCATGGTAAGCTCTGGGCATAAAGTAGATTTACCAAGCGGTAAAGGTTCTACTACAGAGAAATCTACCACCAAAGTAGAAATTACACAAGACAATCAATTCTCGGTAAACAACATGACGGTTACTTCACAAAATTTAGCGCAAGCCATTGCCAATGCTATCGACCCTGAAGACCAAACCGTAGAATTGTATTGCGACCGAAAAGCAAGTTTTGAAAGTGCTGCATTAGTTATTGATGTAGTGAAACAAAACAAATGGAAAATCGTAATAAAGACAAAATCTAACTAAGATACACGTGAGTTACTCCTATAGAATATCGCAAGAAGACAACAGAAAGGCCATTATTGGAACAATTTTGTTTCACTTACTTCTTGCTTTATTTTTGATTTTTTACAAAATAGTAACGCTCGACCCTCCTTTTCCAAGTGAAACGTTTGTTATGGAAATGGATTTTTCTGGTTCTGAAAGTGCTGGTGGTGCACCAACACAATTTTCTGAAAGTGTTGAATCTACAGCAAACTCTGAAGACATCGCTACGCAAGAAGAAGAATCTCCCGTTACGGTTACAAAATCAAAAACTACCAGCACGTCTAAATCTACAAATACTACTACCACCCAAGAAACAAAAAACCAAGACCCAAAAGTTAATTTAGGAAATGTATTTGGAAATGGAGGAAGTGGTTCTGGAGAAGGCGATAAAGACGGTGATGGAAAAAATGGTAGTGGCGATGGTTTAAGTGGTCCAGGTACTTCTGGCTCTGTGGGAGAAATGACTGGAAGAAGCATAACTTATCAACCAAAAGTAGATAATCCAATACAACAAGAAGGTGATGTGAAGGTGCAAATTTGGATAGACCGCAACGGTAAAGTTGTTCAAGTAAAAGTACTAGATACTGACTCTGGTACAACCTCTACATCTCAAGCTCACTTTAGAGCTGCTGAAGAAGCCGCTAAGAAATTTACATTTACTCCTAACCCTAATGGAAATGAAAAGGAGTATGGAACAGTAACCATCCGTTTCAGAAATCAATAATTTCTATTAATGACCTACACACAAACGGTTGAGTATCTGTTTAGCCGTCTGCCAGCTTATCAGCTTCAAGGTACAAGCGCCTACAAACCCGATTTAAGCAACACCATTGCATTGTGCAAATTACTCGGTAATCCTGAACAAAACATCAAAAGCATTCATGTAGCAGGCACCAACGGCAAGGGCTCTACGTGCCACATGTTGGCATCTATTTTTCAAGAAGCAGGTTATAAAGTAGGATTATATTCTTCTCCCCATTTAAAAGATTTTAGAGAGCGTATCAAAATAAATGGCCAAATGATTTCTGAAGAAGAAGTGGTGGCTTTTGTAAACAACTACAAAACACAATTTGAAGCCATACAACTCTCCTTTTTTGAATGGACTACGGGCTTGGCATTTTATCATTTTGCCCAACATCAAGTAGATATTGCCATAATAGAAACAGGATTGGGTGGGCGTTTAGATAGTACCAATGTCATCACTCCTGAACTGAGCATTATTACCAACATAGGTTTAGACCATACAAATATTTTAGGCGACACGTTAGAAAAAATTGCCTTTGAAAAAGCAGGCATTATAAAAGATAAAATACCCGTTTTAATTGGCGAAAAACACCCAAATACACAATCTGTATTTGAAGAAGTGGCGACTAAAAAAGATGCCCCTTTGCATTATGCGCAAGCGCACCACTACTCTACTGATTTGTTAGGAAGCTATCAGAAAGTGAATGTAAATACAGTCGTTTCTGCTATATCTCTGCTTTCAGATACATGGAAAATAACCGAAGATGCCATTAAAAAAGGATTGAGTAATGTTGTAAAAAACACAGGATTGATGGGGCGTTGGCAAATTCTTTCAGAGTCACCAAAAACCATTTGCGATGTAGGACACAATGCCCATGGCATACAACTGGTAATTGAACAGCTTAACAACGAAAATTACCGCCATTTGCACATGGTGCTGGGTTTTGTAAACGATAAAGAAATTGACCCCATACTTGAGCTTCTTCCAAAAAATGCCAGTTATTATTTTTGTAATGCGCAAATTAGTAGAGCACTACCAGCCCAAAAACTTAAAGAATATGCCCAAAAATGGGGTTTAAAAGGTGAATCATTCAAATCGGTGCAGGAGGCATTAAATAAAGCAAAAGCTTGTGCACAAGCCAACGACCTTATATTTATAGGGGGCAGCACATTTACCGTTGCAGAAGTACTTCCATAATTTTTAAAATTTATTTTTGCACTTATAATAAAAGCTATATATTTGCATCCGCTTAGGGCGATTAGCTCAGCTGGTTCAGAGCACCTCGTTTACACCGAGGGGGTCGGGGGTTCGAATCCCTCATCGCCCACAGAATTAAAACCTCAACAAATTTGTTGGGGTTTTTTTATGCCCAATTTTTAATAGTACTTTTGAAAAAAATAAATTTACCCAATGATTGTATTTGTAACAGGAGCTACATCTGGCTTTGGTAAAGCCATAGCACAGCGTTTTGCTAAAGAAGGATATAATGTAATTGCAACTGGCAGACGTGAAGACAGATTGCAAGCATTAAAAAATGAATTAGAAACATCTCACGGTGTTTGGGTAAAAACATTGTGCTTTGATGTGCGCCATCAAACCGAAGTAGAAAAAGCCATTGCATCGTTAAGCAAAGAAGAGCAAAACATAGATGTCCTAGTTAATAACGCTGGCTTGGCAAGTGGTTTAGATAAAATTCAAGAAGGCAATGTAGACGATTGGGAAAAAATGATTGATACCAACGTAAAAGGATTGCTCTATGTATCAAAAGCAATATTACCCTTTATGATTGCCAAACAGAAAGGACATATTATAAACATTGGTAGCACTGCTGGCAAAGAGGTTTACGAAAAAGGCAATGTGTATTGCGCTAGTAAACATGCTGTAGATGCCATTTCCAAAGGGATGCGCATTGATTTATTAGGACATAACATAAAAGTAACGCAGGTATCACCAGGGGCAGCAGAAACAGAATTTTCTGAAGTGCGTTTTCATGGCGATAAAGAAAAAGCAAAAAACGCGTACAATGGCTACCAACCCATGAGTGCAAATGACATTGCCGAAGTGGTTTATTATACCACTACGCTACCCGCTAACTTATGCATCAACGATTTGGTGCTTACTTCTATTTCGCAAGCGAATAGTTTTTACATCAATAGAAAAAACAATTAATTTCGAAAAAGGACTTTTCGGAAAATAGCTGTGAACACAAAGGTGTACACAAAGCCCAACAACATTACCCCTAACAATACCATCGGAAATATTTTTTTAGGCGTAAGCCAAAACGAAGCGTTATCTACCTGCATGGCAACAAAGTCTTCTTGCGTAAGTCCTTGATTATTTTTTTGAATGACATCCAAAGGTGTGTTCATGGCAGTTTCTTTTACCATTTCTATACGAATATCTGCATAATCGGGCACTAAGTATAGATGATAAACTACTATAAAAATAGCCGTAAGGACTGCATAAATACCAGATGTACGCAAACCATGTTTTATATCTCCAATAAATCCTTGCTGTGCATTTTCTTTAGCAGAAGTATATAGTGTTAAAGCTATTGCAAACATCAATGC
>CAYVVI010000115.1:0-5397 GCA_964455265.1 uncultured Flavobacteriales bacterium
AAGACGTTAAAGTTGATACAGAAATAAAAGTACCTGTTCAACAAGCACCTGCTCAGCAAATGCCAGAATTACCAGCAGGAGAGTAATAAACCTATTTTTATAAAAAAAGCCCTGAGGATTTTACTTGGGGCTTTTTTGTTGCAGCAAATTAATAAACAGAATATCCCTATCTTCGCAGTATGGATTACATCGCTTTAATCATAGGTATTTTAATTGGTGCCGTTGTTGGTTATTTTATTGCCTCATCGCGTAAAGGGAGCAACGATGGTTTGTTGGCAGAAAACAATCTTTTAAAATCTGACCTTGAAGAAAAAAAGAGAGACCTTGAAAAAGCTAGAGAAGAAGTAAATCAAGCCAATCAGCGCATTGCAGTTTCAATAGAAAAATTCAAATCGCAAGAGGAAAAATTAGCAACGCTAAAAGACGAGTTAGAAAACATCAACAAAAAGTACACCACAGAATTTGAAAACATTGCCAACAAAATTCTGGAAGAAAAAACGCAAAAATTTACCGACCAAAACAAAACCAATTTAGATACTATTCTCACTCCACTTCGTGAGCGCATTACCGAATTTTCTGAAAAAGTAGAAAAAGCATACAAAGAAGAAAACACCGAACGCATTACGCTTAAAGCCGAGATAAAACAACTGGTAGAGCTTAACAAACAAGTAAGTGAAGAAGCCAATAATTTAGCAAAAGCCCTAAAAGGCGACAGCCAAGCACAAGGCAGTTGGGGAGAATACATACTTGAAAGCGTACTTGAAAAATCGGGATTGGTAAAAGATAGAGAATACTTTATGCAAGAAAGTTTTTCTACCGGAACGAATAGCAGAGTAAGACCCGATGTTATTGTAAAACTTCCCGAAAACAAAAACATCATTATTGACTCTAAAGTATCTCTAGTGGCTTACGAGCGCTTTGTTTCAGAGCACGATGAATTGGCAAAAGCCAACCATTTAAAAGAACACATTCAATCTATAAAAAATCACATTAAAGGGTTGAGCGAAAAAAACTACCAAGACCTTCATAAAGTAGGTAGCTTAGATTTTGTATTGCTTTTTGTGCCTATAGAATCGGCATTTGCATTGGGCATACAAAACGAAAGTAAATTGTTTACCGATGCTTTTGAAAAAAATATTATGTTGGTAAGCCCTTCTACGTTATTGCTTGCTTTACGAACTATTGCCAACATTTGGCGCACCGAATATCAAAATAAAAATGCCGTTGAAATTGGCCGTTTGGCAGGTGCTATGTACGATAAATTAGTTGGCTTTACTTCAGATATGGAAGACATAAAAAAGTCCATTGATAAAAGCAACGAGAACTACGAAAAAGCCATTAATAAATTATCGCAAGGCAAAGGCAATGTGATGAATACTGCACAAAAAATAAAGCACTTGGGTGCAAAAACAAGTAAAAATTTACCCGAAGATTTTTTAAGTGATGAAGATAATGACGGTGCTCCAATGATTGAATAATATATGAAAGAAAACGACATCATATTTGGCGCACACGCCATTATAGAAGCCCTAAAGGCAGGAAAAGAATTCAATAAAATACTTATTGATAAAACGGTAAAAAATGCATTTACTGGCGAGATTAGAAATTTGGCCAAAGAACTCAATGTAATTATTCAATACGTTCCTACCGAAAAAATAAACAGCATTTCTAGAAAAAACCATCAGGGATTTATTGCTTTTATCTCTCCTGTAATTTATCATAAACTTGCTGATGTGGTTGTAAACACCTACGAACAAGGAAAAACACCACTCATTTTAGTATTGGATAGAATAACCGATGTGCGCAACTTTGGTTCTATTGCCCGCTCGTGCGAATGTATGGGTGTAAATGCCATTGTAGTGCCCACCCGTGGCGCAGCGCTTATTAATGCAGATGCTATTAAAACATCTTCTGGAGCGCTACACACCATACCTGTGTGCAGAGAAGAGAATTTGAAACAAACCATCAAATTTTTAAGCGATTCGGGTATTCAAGTGGTGGGGTGCACTGAAAAAACCAACACCATGATTTATGAAGTAGATTTTGTTCCCCCTACCGCGATAATACTAGGCAGCGAAGAAGACGGCATCTCTCCAGAATATTTAAAACATTGCCACCACAAGGCCAAAATACCTATGGCAGGCGAAATCGAATCGCTTAACGTAGCCGTATCTGCAGGTGTTGTACTGTATGAGGTGAATAGACAACGTATTAGCTAAACGTAATTGTCCATGAACAAACTTTATTACATCCTATTTATTTTAGTTGTATTTTCTTGCAAAAATGAAGAAGAAAAAAAATCAACGGTAGAAGAAAATACAAAGGAAATTTCTTCGAAAGAAGCGTATGCTACAATAACAAGTTTACCTGCCACAGAGTGGCTTGTAGGTAATTGGAAAGACCTTTCTGGAAACCCTAAAGGGCAATCGCATGAGATATGGTGGATAAATGCAGATGGGCATTTAGAAGGCAAGGAGTTTTTTGTAAAACCTAGTCTTGATACGTCAAAAATTGCCTTCAATAAAATTGTTCCGCACCTTGGTGGGTTTCAGTTTGTAAATATTACTAAGGAAACTTCAAAAACGGAATTTAGATTAAAAACGTTTGGTGCAGATAGTCTGCTTTTTGAGAATTCAACACACAGCTACCCTCAAAAAATCACGTATAAAAAAATCACGTCAGATTCTTTAACCATTACGCTTGATGGCTACATTTTTGAAAGCCAACGCACGTTGGTATTTAAAATGAAACGCTTTTAAGCGTGGCGTTGCTTTATTGCTTCTGAAAGCGGAATACGCTTAATTTTACTGTCTATCCATGAGGTAAAATCAAAGTATTGAAGAATTACTTGCTCCTTTGGATTCTCCATCAGCTTCTCTAAACTGTCCTTAAATTCTTTAAAAATTGCAGACCTAGATGAATCTGTTTGAACTTTAGAAAGCTTTCTAAAAAACTTAAGAATTACTTGCTCTGATTGATATTCTTTATCGTGCTTTTTTAAATATCTATTGGTAGATTTTAATAGATATTCTATAAGTTCAAAATTTTCGAGTTCGTAGTGAATAACTAAATTAAAAAAGCGCGCAAAGTTGTAAATGTCTTGTCTTAATGATTGTTCGTTGTCGTTGAGCAACATATTTACCCACTTCAATGCTTTGTTATATTCTTCGTTACCAAAATATACATAAGCCAAATTGTAGTAGAACACGATGCTTTGCTCTTTGTTAATTTTTTCGCCATACTTAGCCATTCCTTCAACAATTTCATCGGCTACTTTTAATGATTTTTTGAAGTCTCCTCTTCTATCGTTTATCAATAATTCGGCAATATAACTTGCAGTAAAAATTTTCACTTCAGAATCGGTATTATCAAAACCCTTTTCATCCGTAAGTGAGCGCATTTCAGTAATTAATTTTTCGGCATCGTCTAATTGAGAATTTTCGATATAACAATACAGTAAATTCTTCATGGCGCGGATGTAGCGCTTTGGTAAATCCTCTTTAATTTTTGGATTGGTATCTAATATCGTTTTTACTTTAAGAAATTTCTCATAACTCAAATCAAAATCACGATTGGTAGCCGCACACAAGCCTTGTATGTAGTAACAAATTGATGCAGCTCTAATTGATTTAGCGGTATTTTTACCTTGTATAAGTGGGTGATTGGCAATAGCATCAACTTCTTTGCGTTCACTTTCATTTCTGGCAAAACCACCGCTTCGGTACAAATAATTGATTTTTGAATACAACATTTGGTACTCTGCCAAATTGCGTAACTTTTCAATAACATCCAGTTCTTCTTCAATCAATTCGTTTAAGTTGGTATCAAACTGCCCATGTTCAATGGCTTCTTCTAAAAGTTGTTTTTCAAGATTAATTAACTCAAATAAATAGTAAAACTTCTCGTATTCGTAAGCCGTTTTTTTGGCGCGAGCAATAAATTTTCCACACTCTTTATATAATGCTTTAAAAAATAAAATTTCAATATTTTTAATCTCTTGGCGCAAAATAGAACTCACCGACCTATCTGAGTGAAACGAGCGTAAACTTTTGAGAATAATTTTATACAAGTGATTTTTTTCCGAGGGCAGATGCTTAATGAACGACTCTTTTTTAAATAACTTTTTTAGATGCTCTTCATCATATTCTTCCATCTTTTCAATTTCATCAAAAAGCTTCAAATAGTTTTTATCTCCAGATTGAAGAGAAGAACTTAACTTAAAAAATCGTTTTTCAGATTTTGTTAAGGATTTGATTAAATCAAACAATTCGGTAGATGGTTTCATACGTGTAGAAAATGTTGCAAGTAATTTTACATAGAATTCCAATAATGTGTTACGGAATTACACAACAAATATAGTTTATTATTGAAATGCTAAATGTAAAAATGAATACAAAAACGAAATTTACCTTCCTACAATATCTACACCTAGCAACTTCAAGTCATTCCAAAAATTTGGATAAGACTTTGTCACAACCTCTGGGTTCTGGATAATTATTTTACCATAGGCAAAGACTATAGTTGCAAATGCCATAGCCATACGATGATCGTCATAAGTTGAAATTTCAGCAGGATGTATTGCTTTATTGAATTCCGTTATAGACAAAGAAGCGGAAGCGGAAGACGTTGTTGCACCTACTTTTTGGAGTTCGTTTTTCAGTGCTTCAATTCTATCTGTTTCTTTGATTCTTAAAGTATGAAGACTTGTTAAAACTCCTCTAGTTTGAAATCCAACAAAACTGCACGCCAAAGTTTGCGCAATATCTGGAAAATTACTAAAATCAATGGTAACTTTTTGAGGCAATTCAACAGCATATTTAGATAGCTGTACTCCACCTTTTATAGAAGTTGTTTTCACACCAAACGCTTCATACAATTCTTTTACAATTGCATCTGGCTGCATGCTATTTTCGTGTTTTAGTCCGATTAATTCCAACGTAGAATCTTTTGTAAATGCTAGTGCACCATACCAATACGAAGCAGAGCTCCAGTCAGATTCTACAACATAATCTTTAGCAAAATAGTTTCCTCTTTTTACACGTATTGTTTGTTCTTGCTCTTCTGCCTCAGCCCCAAAATAACGCATCATGTTCAGTGTCATTTGCAAGTAGGGCTTTGATGTAAATTCAGAAGTTATGTTAAGCGTTAATCCATTTTCTAAGTATGGCGCAATCATAACCAGTGCGGATAAATATTGTGAGCTCACATCACCACGAATGGAAATTTCTCCCCCTTGTAATAGTTTACCTTGAATTTTTATAGGAGGATATCCGTCCTTTTCTAAATATGAGATATCCGCACCCAAACTCCTTAAAGCATCTACCAACAATTTAATTGGGCGTTGATGCATGCGCTCAGATCCTTTTAAAATTCGCTCGCCTTCTGTAACAGAAAATA
>CAYVVI010000116.1:0-3514 GCA_964455265.1 uncultured Flavobacteriales bacterium
GTTTTGTTTAAAAAATGAAACCAATTTTCGCATTCATATTGCAGCGGCTGTGCTTACAACAATAGCTGGTTTTTATTTTGATATTTCGAAAAATGAATGGTTAGCCCAAACCATTTGTGTAGGATTGGTAATTACGTCTGAAGCTATAAACACTGCCATTGAACAATTGGTAAATTTAGTTTCTCCAGAATGGAATAAAACTGCTGGTATTGTAAAAGATGTGGCTTCGGGAGCAGTATTGCTCATCAGTATTTTTGCAGTAATTTGCGGAGTGATTATTTACGGAGAGAATGTAGTAGCACTTTTCGTTCAATAACTACTCAACATTTTTCTACCAAAATATTTTCTGCATCAGATTTTCTCAAACTTAATTGATAGTTGGCAACAGTAATGGCTATGGGATCTCCAAGAGGAGCAATGTATTGAAGTTTAACAACTTCTCCTGGCAACAATCCTAACTCCATCAAGCGAAAAATTAATGATTCATCATTAATCTGAAGAATTTTGGCTTGCTCACCTATCTTTAACTCTGAAAGTTTAAACATGCAACAAAAGTAATACAATGATTTACTGAAAGATGATAAAAGTCATACAATTTAAGTGATTATTGTCACAATATACTAAGCAACTTATAACATACCTTTGATTTAAATTTAAAAACAAAGATTATGAAAACAAACATGGGAGTATTGGACAAAGTTGTTCGAATTATTATTGCGATAGTATTTTCCATACTATATTTTACTGGAACCGTTAGTGGTACTTTGGGAATTGTACTGATGGCTTTGGGTGCAATTTTTGTGCTTACAAGTTTTATTGGCTTCTGCCCACTTTATACATTGTTTGGCATTAGCACCTGCAAAACAAAAAATTAATGATTTGCTTTTAGCAATTCTTTAGCATTAAGAATAGATGCATCGGTAAGTTTTTCACCGCTCATCATTTTTGCTAACGCTACTACTCTATCCTCATTGCTCAGTAATTTAATGTGCGTGTGGGTAGAGTTTTTTGTTTCTGTTTTATAAACAAAATAATGCGCATTGCCTTTGGCGGCAACTTGCGGCAAATGCGTAATGCTAAACACCTGCAAATTTTTAGATAATTCTTGCATAAGCTTACCTACTTTGTCCGCCACTTCTCCAGAAATTCCAGTATCAATTTCATCAAAAATTATGGTTGGCAATTGCTTGTATTTTGATAAAATCGATTTTAACGCCAACATAATTCTTGACAACTCTCCGCCCGATGCAATTTGATGAATGGGCTTAAGCTGAGAGCCCTTGTTGGTTTTTGCTAAAAATAAAACAGAGTCAATGCCATCTGCACTAAAGGGCTTCGCTTCATTTTGTATAGAAATTTCTGCAGATGCCATACCAACACTTTGCAATATGTCTTTTATTTGCTTTTCAATTTTAGCAAATGATTTGCAGCGTTTGTTAGATAGCGCTTGTGCTAATTTCAAAAGCAACTCTTCACTGTCTTTTACTACCTTTTCTTGCTTGGCTATTTGCGATTCTATAGAATGAATCGTGCCTAATTTTTGTTGTAATTCTGCTTTAAACGCTAATAATTCTTCATTACTATTAAGTCCATGTTTTTTCTGCAAACGATAACACTTAGAAAGTGTTTCTGTAAGCTGTTCTAATCTGGTTGGGTTATATTCTATCGACTCGTTTAACTGTTCTAATTCTGAAGCAATGTCCCTTAGTTCAATCAAGCTACTTTTTATGCGTTCTGATAAATCCGCATAACTTTTTCCATAGTTAGAAATTTTAGAAAGCAGCGCATTAGCATTGGTAAGTAAATGTGTTGCTCCTTGTTCGCTTTGATCAATTATTGCACAGGTGTTGGTTAGTGCTTCTTTAATTTCTTCAGCATTTTCAAGTGTTTTAAGCTCATCTTCCATCTCTTGCTGATAAATGTTTTCTAATTCTAACCCTTCAAACTCACTTAATAAAAAAGTCAAATAATCTAGCTCTTGAGCAGATTCTGTTTCAATTTTCTTGAGTTCTGACAAACGTTTTTGAGCGTCTTTAAAAACAACGTACTGCTGTGTATAGGAAGTTAATTCTTTGCTTGTATCGGCCAATGCATCTACTAAATTGAGTTGATAACTTTGGTCGTTAAGTTGCATGGTTTGATGTTGAGAATGCACATCAATTACTCGGGTTGAAAACTCTTTTAGAACATTAAGTGTAACGGGCGTATCGTTGATGAATGCTCTAGATTTTCCTTGTGATGTAATTTCTCTTCTAACAATTGTAGTTGCTTCATAGTCGAGTTCGTTTTCTGTAAAAAACCCATGAAGATTGAGTTGAGCAACATCAAAATTAGCTTCTACTAAACTTTTTTGAGATTTATCTTTCGCTACATTGGTGTCGGCTCTATCGCCTAAAACTAAGCCCAACGCATCTATAATGATGGATTTTCCTGAGCCCGTTTCTCCTGTTATGATGTTTAACCCCGATTGAAAATCAATAGAGAGTTCATCAATTAATGCGTAATTTTTTATGGAGAGATTGACCAACATTGTTGGTTCAAAAATAAACAGAAATAGGCACTAACGAATAATCTGTTGATATTTATTCGCATTGGGTGCATCTACTTCTTTAAGCAAATTGTATGCTTTTGCTTTATCTGTTGGACTTGCTTGCTTAAAAATACTAATGAATTCTTCAGATTTGGCTAAGAATAATATTTGAACGTTCATTGTTCCTGGGCTAACTTTATGAACGGATTTAATGTTTTCTAAGGACTCTAACATCACAACCAATGCTTCGTCTCTTTTATCATAAAGCAAGTCTAAACCTTTTCTATGATAATCGTACATGAATTTTCTTAGTGGTTGAAATCTATTTTGAAGGGCATTATCTACCAACCAAAATCTATTTCTAATATCTTCATTGCTCTTCCATCCTCTTTCTGCTGCACCTTGTGCATTGGTAACAATATCTTGAGCTTTTCTAAAATATGGTGTACCGCCTTCTAAAGAAAAGGTGTCGTAATCCATTCCAATTATGATATATGCATAGTAAGCCAAAACGGCTGCTAGGTTATCGCCATGTCGCGTAGGATTGAAAATTACTGCTGTATTTCTCAAATATCTAAACTCAAAATCTTTATCCAAATAGTTGAAGGTTTGAGAGCGATAAGAAGCATTATAAGTTGGACGAAATCCTTGAACTTGAATCGTTCCTTTAAAGTCGTCTGAGTTTCTTTCGTTGATGGTAATTATTATTCCACAGTCAATGCGTTCTTCAATTTTAAAATTATCACCAGTCCATTTGGTGTTGTTCATGAACTCAAAAACAGATTCTTGAAGCGCATTAATGATTTCAACGTTGGCGGAGTTGTTTTGCAATTGTGGAGCTAGCACTTGTACTACACAGTTAAGTTCTTGCGCAAACAGTTTGCTTGACAACAACATCAACGATAAAACAACTATTTTAAATGATTTAAGCATTGTTAAATTCTAAAGCATAACTCAATATATCTTGCGCTACCTCACGCTTTG
>CAYVVI010000116.1:3614-5246 GCA_964455265.1 uncultured Flavobacteriales bacterium
CCTGATACCAAATGCACCTCCGCTCCCATTTTGTGAGCTTCTTCTGCAATAGCATACCCCATTTTTCCAGATGAATGATTGCTAATAAAACGAACAGGGTCTATGCGCTCTAAAGTAGGGCCAGCAGTAATGAGTACACGCTTGCCTTTTAGCTTTTGGCTATGCAAAAAAAAAGCGTTGATTTCTTTAAAAATAGTTTCTGGTTCGGCCATGCGCCCTTCTCCAATCAAACCACTGGCTAGCTCTCCGTGTGTAGCATCCACGATGATGTTACCAAAAGACTTGAGTTTATCAATGTTCTGCTTAGTTGTAGGATGTTGGTACATTTCTACATCCATAGCTGGACAAACCATTACAGGACACTTGGCAGAGAGATAAGTAGTAACTAAGAAATTGTCTGAAAGCCCATTCGCTAGTTTGCTCATGGTTGTAGCCGATGCAGGTGCTATCACCATAATGTCGGCCCATAGAGCCATATCCACATGGTTGTTCCAACTTCCTGATGCATCTTTTACAAAATCAATGGTAACAGGGTGTTTAGAAAGTGTAGAAAGAGTAAGTGGAGTAATAAAATCAGTAGCAGCTTTGGTCATAATCACCTTAACCTCTGCGCCCTCTTTAACCAAAAGGCGAACAAGTAAAGCAGTTTTGTAAGCTGCAATGCTCCCTGTGACGCCAATTAATATCTTTTTGCCACTAAGCATATTTTAAAAAGAAGTAATACTTATTGTTCAGGGTATTTCATATATACCTGAGCTTTTTGAACCTCATCAATAGCTATTGCTGCTGGTTTTGGTAAACGCTCGTAAAATCTTGAAACTTCAATTTGCTCTCTGTTTTCAAAAATTTCTTCTAGATTATCTGTGTGAGAAGAAAATTCTTCCAGCTTTTGGTGCAACTCCTCTTTAAGCTCAACATTTATTTGGTTAGCTCTTTTAGAAATGGCAACAAGTGTTTCGTAAACATTACCTGTAATGTTTTCTAAATCAACTACATCTCTTGTAATAGTTGTTCTTTCAGCTGTTGAATTTTTGTAAGACATAATTTTTATTGTGTGTTGGTATTGTACTTTTCTAATTGTTTTAGAGACGTATTATATAGGTTCTCTAGCTCTCTTAAATATTTACTATCCTTATAAGAGTCCACAAATTTAAGATAAGATTTGATAGTTTCCGAATATCTTTCCTTTTTTTTCTGTTCTATACTGTTAAGAGCATACATATAGTTTGACTTAACAATGAAGTACATAGACTCCTCAATGTATATGTTGCTTGGGTAGTCATTTATTAGGTTTTCAAATGCAACAACAGCAGATTTATACCCAGATGTGTTGTAATAAAGCTTCGCTTGCTCAAAGTATTTTTTCTCTAATTTCCCTCTCAAATTGTCCATTAACAAATTACAGGTGTCTTTGTAATTGCTTTCTGGATACTTATTCAAAAATAGCTGCAACTCATCAATAGCGGCTTTTGTTGGTGTTGGGTCTAAATTGTATCTTGGAGATGAGCGTTGCTTGCAAATGGCTGCTAAAAAAAGACACTCTTCGGCTTTAGTACTTTTAGGGTACGATTTTACAAAGCTTTTAAAATAGTATTCAGCTACTTCAAAATCATTGTTGCAAAAGCTAGTTTG
>CAYVVI010000117.1:0-5104 GCA_964455265.1 uncultured Flavobacteriales bacterium
GTTTTTTTTCATGCTCAACGTGCTTTCAAGGCACATGGTTACCTTAAAACTCCAACGCTATAACGATAGTTTTGGAGTTTTTTATTTTAACGATAGGTATTGTTTTCTATACTTTTGTTGTTACACTTTAAAACTATGACATGAAAATGGATAAATCAAATTGGAAAACTCTAAGCAAAAAGGCTTTTGACTTTTCTGTTAATGGTGAAATGGCGCCATTTTTTCTTGTTGAAAAAAAAGAAGACTTTTTCAGAATAAGGGTAGGAACGTTAAATCTAGGATTTTTAGGTTCTTACTCTATTAAAGATATGATACTACGATTTGGGATTAGAAAAGTTGGTGTTGTAGGATTTTCAGAAAAAAATAAAGCTTACAAAGTAAGGTGCCCCTATTGTTTAGAAATACAAGGTCTAATAAAAGAAACTCAAAAATGTAAAAAATGCAATAAAACCTTTTATTTATTTTGTGATTAATAACAGCACTTCTTTTAAAAAATTCACACACTCCGTTCTGTTTTCAATATGCACCATGTGTCCACAATTTTCTATAATGTGTAGTTGTGCGTTCGTTTTTTTTGCTTGTGTAATTACTTTTTGAATAGGAATTACACTGTCGTTTCGCCCTGCTACAAAACAAAATTTTATTTTCGTTTGCTGTTGCATCCACGCTACACTTGAAGAACGCAAACGCATCCCCAACGTACACGCCACAGCGCCTTTTGTGTCTGTAGTTTGTGCTACTGCTGTAGCTTCTGAAATTTCTTTTTTTAATCTGCTTTTATTTTGTGTTGCAAACAAATTCGGAATGGCTTCGTTAATGAACAATTTTGGTGAGCGTTGTAAAATTTCTGCAGCACGCAAACGGTCTTTTTTCTTTTGCGCATTGTCTGCCATAGCGCTAGAATTCATTAAACAAATGGCTTGTGTTTTGGAAGGATGTTTTTTTCCAAATGCCAATGCCACATAGCCGCCCATGCTGTGCCCAATAAACTTTGCTTGTTTTATGCCTTCTTCTTTTAACACCTCATTTACCACATCTGCCATCAGTTCCATAGTATGAATATGGGCTAGTGTAGATGTTTTGCCATGACCGAGTAAATCAATGGCAACAATGGTGTGTGTTTTAGAAAATTCAGGAATTATGAGTTGCCACATGCTTAGGTTTTCTAAAAACCCATGCAGCAGTACTAAGCACGCTTTTCCGTTGCCTGTTTTGTAATAATGAACCTTGCCGTGGCGATATGAAATTTGCTTGTGCAAACTATGCGTTCATCAGGGCTTCAATTTCTTCTGCTTCGATAGGAATGTTGCGCATCAAGTTAAATGGTTCGCCTTTTTCTTGCACTACCACATCGTCTTCTAAGCGAATGCCCAAGCCCTCTTCAGGGATGTAAATTCCTGGCTCAACGGTAAACACCATGTTAGCTTTTATTGGCTCATTCCATAGACCCACATCGTGCGTATCTAAGCCAATAAAGTGAGAAGTTCCGTGCATAAAATACTTTTTGTAAGCAGGCCAATTCGGGTCTTGCTTTTTAATGTCATCCAAAGAAATCAATTTTAAATCTACCAATTCCTTTTCCATAAGTTTGCCTACTTCAACGTGATAATCTTTCATGATAGTCCCTGGCGTAAGCAATTTTGTAGCGCCATTTTTTACACGCAACACAGCATTGTAAACATCTTTTTGACGCTGGGTAAATTTACCATTCACAGGTATGCAGCGCGTCATGTCCGATTTGTAATTCGCATATTCAGCAGCCCAATCAAATAAAATAACATCGCCATCGTTGCACTGCGAATTGTTTTCGATATAGTGCAACACACATGCATTTTTACCCGATGCAATAATGGGTGTATAAGCAAATCCTTGTGAGCGATTGCGCAAAAATTCGTGCATAATTTCTGCTTCGATTTCGTATTCCCACACGCCTATTTTTACAAATTGTAATGTTCTGCGAAAGGCTTTTTCTGTAAGGTCGCACGCCTGTTGCATCAACTCAATTTCTATTGGATGTTTTATAGAACGTATGCGGTGCATGATGGGTGCGCTGCGCTCAAATGTGTGTGCTGAATATTTTTGTTTGCACCATTTTATAAAACGGTCTTCGCGTGTTTCGGCTTCGGTGTTAGCGCGCAAATGCTCATTGGTATTAAGGTACACGTGTTGCGCTTCACTCATTAAATTTTTGAAAATTGTTTCGAATTGATTTAACCAATACACCGTTTTAATTCCAGATGTTTCAAAGGCAGCGTCTTTCGTTAATTTTTCACCTTCCCACACAGCAATGTGCTCGTTGGTTTCTTTCAAGAATAAAATTTCACGGTGTTTTTCTTCCGTGCAATCAGGGAAAATTACCAAAATACTTTCTTCTTGGTCAACGCCCGAAAGGTGAAGTATATCTCTATGTTGTACAAATGGCAAGGTGCTATCTGCGCTGGTTGTAATAATATCGTTAGAGTTAAACACCGCTAAAGATTTTGGCCTTAAATGTTTAACAAATTGTTGGCGGTTATGAATAAATAATTCTTTGTTGATTCTGTGATATTTCATGATGCATTAATTTGAGGTAAACTTACAAAAAGTTTTGCGTTCAAGAATGACTGTTTAGTGTTTAGTGTTGATCGTTTAAAGTTTAAGGTTGAATCTTAAAAGTTAAATTCATCTTATTCTCTAAAAATTGAAGGAAAAGATTATTTTTCACTTTTCATTTTACATTATTCACTTAAAGATTGTAGGTTTGTAAAAAAAGAAAAATTATGAATGCACTTACTCACGCACACTCTAGTTTACGCTATGTAGTATTGGCACTTATGTTGGCGGCTATTTTTAAAGCGTTTACATCAACACAATACACAGAAGGCACACGCAAACTCAATTTGTTTGCCATGATTTCGGTACACATTCAAATTGTTATTGGATTGATTTTGTACTTTACTTCAGAGAAAGTAATGTTTAACTCAGAAACAATGAGTAGTTCATTTTTACGCTTTTTTGCCATTGAACACATCTTCGGAATGTTAGTAGCCATGGCACTGGTAACCATAGGCCACAGCAAAGCAAAAAAAGCAACTACTGATGTTGAAAAATTCAAAAAAATTAAAGTGTTTTACACACTAGCGCTCATCATCATTTTGGCTACTATTCCTTGGCCATTTAGAGAGGCGCTAGGCGGTAAGTGGTTTTAAAAACCTCCCCCAACCCCTCCCAAGGAGGGGAGAATTTAAAAATGAAAAAGCTTTTTTACATAGTATGTTGCGCATTGATGTCATGCTCAAGCAATAATTCTTCTAATGAAAATTCTGAACCAAAAGAAATTTCTGGCGAAGAAATTTATAACCAATGGTGCGTGGTATGTCATGGGGATAAGGGCAATGCTAACATTGGTGGTGCAAAAGACTTGTCGATTTCTCCTCTTTCTTCGGACGAAAAAAAACATATCATTCTCAATGGTAGTGAAAATAAATTGATGCGTGGTTTTCAAAACGATTTATCCGAGCAAGAACTCGAAGCGCTTTTACAACACGTTGAATCTTTAGTAACGATATAGATGCTAGAAAAAAAATTAATCTCTACATCTGAAGAGCAAGAAACCGCAGTATTGATAGGACTTACAACGCCTGGTCAAAGCGATGCGCAAACGCAAGAGTATTTAGATGAATTGGCTTTTTTAGCAGAAACATCTGGAGCAAAAACCTTACGCTATTTTACACAAAAACTCCCAAAACCAGATACACGCACATTTGTAGGTAGTGGTAAAATTGAAGAAATAAAAATTTATGTTGAAGAACACGATGTAGATATTATCATTTTTGATGATGAATTATCGCCTTCTCAACTCAGAAATATTGAGCGCATTTTAGAAAGAAAAATTCTCGACAGAAACAATTTAATCTTAGATATTTTTGCCAATCGTGCACAAACAGCACACGCTAAAACACAAGTTGAATTGGCGCAATATCAGTATCTATTGCCTCGCCTAACCCGCATGTGGACGCACTTAGAGCGCCAGAAAGGGGGTATTGGTATGCGTGGTCCGGGTGAAACGCAAATTGAAACCGACCGAAGAATTATTCAAAAGAAAATTACGCTACTAAAAGAAAAACTCGAAAAAATTGATTTGCAAAAAGCCACACAAAGAGGCAATCGGGGCGAGTTGGTGCGTGTTGCTTTAGTGGGTTATACCAACGTTGGAAAATCAACGCTCATGAATGTTTTGAGTAAATCTGATGTGTTTGCAGAAAATAAATTATTCGCTACGTTGGACACAACGGTACGTAAAGTGGTGTTTGGTAATTTGCCTTTTTTATTGACAGATACAGTTGGGTTTATTCGCAAGTTACCACACCAATTGGTAGAGTCGTTTAAATCTACGTTAGATGAGGTGCGCGAAGCGGATATTTTAATTCATGTTGTAGATATTTCTCACCCAAATTTTGAAGACCATCATTCGGTGGTAAACGAAACGTTAAAAGAGCTTAAGGCATTTGACAAACCGACCTTATTGGTGTTTAATAAAATTGATGCGTACTCTTTTAGAGAGCGAGAAAATGAACTCATTTCTGACCTTGACAAAGTAACTTTAGACGACCTTAAAAAAACATGGATGGCGCGCATGGGAGAAAACGAAAAATGTTTGTTTATCTCTGCGATCAACAAAGAAAACATAGAAGAGTTGCGCGATACCTTATACAATGAAGTGAAAAAAATTCATGCCATACGCTATCCGCTGAATAACTTTTTGTATTGATTTCATTTGCTTACTTTTGAGTGATGCAAAAAATTTCTGCTGTTATAATCACCCACAATGAAGCCCGCAACATTGAGCGCTGCATTCTTTCGTTAAAAGATGTTACAGATGAAATAGTGATATTAGATTCCTTTTCAACAGACGCTACAAAAAGTATATGCGAAAAACACGGAGTGCGTTTTGAACAAAGGGCATGGGAGGGTTATTCAAACTCTAAAAATTTCGCTAATAGTATCGCAAATTACGATTGGATTTTATCTTTAGATGCCGATGAAGAACTTTCTGAAACACTAAAAAAATCAATAATTTCTGTAAAAAAAATAGTGAATACCTCTTTCGTTTATTCGTTTAACC
>CAYVVI010000118.1:0-5093 GCA_964455265.1 uncultured Flavobacteriales bacterium
AAATGATAACGCAACAAACCATAGAGCGTGTTTTAGAAGTCGTTCCGATTGAGGAAGTGATTGGCGAGTTTGTGCAACTAAGAAAAGCGGGCAGCAATTACAAAGGACTAAGCCCTTTTGTAGATGAAAAAACGCCTTCGTTTATGGTGTCTCCCGCTAAGGGAATTTTCAAAGATTTTAGCTCTGGAAAAGGCGGAAATGTAATTGCCTTTTTAATGGACCATGAGCAAATGAGCTACCCAGAAGCCATACGCTGGTTGGCCGAAAAGTACAACATCCCCATTGAAGAAGATAAAAAAGAATACTCTCCTGAGCAAGTAGAAGAACACAGTTTTCGAGAGAGTTTATATATCGTTAATCTATTTGCAGAAAAAACTTTTCACGAAAATTTGTTTAACACAGATGAGGGAAAAGCCATTGGGTTAAGCTACCTACGTGAACGTCAATTTAGCGATGAAACAATTGCTAATTTTAAACTCGGCTATTGCCTTGATACTTGGGATGGCTTCACTAAAAAAGCCATTGACAACGGTTACAAGCTTGAGTTTTTAGAAAAAACAGGACTCACTAAAATAAACGAAAACAAACAATTCGATTTTTTTAAAGGCCGTGTGATGTTTCCCATTCACAACCTCACAGGAAAAGTAGTAGGTTTTGGTGGACGAACATTAAGAGCAGATAAAAAAACAGCCAAGTATTTCAACTCACCCGAAAGCGAAATTTACAATAAGAGTAAAGTACTTTATGGGTTGTTTCAAGCTAAGAAAAGTATTTCGCAACTTAACAATTGCTATTTAGTTGAGGGCTATACCGATGTTATTTCTATGCATCAAGCAGGTATAGAAAACGTGGTAGCATCTTCAGGCACGGCTTTAACAAAAGACCAAATTGCATTAATAAAACGCTATACACCCAACATTACTATTTTGTATGATGGTGATGCAGCAGGTATAAAAGCATCGTTTAGAGGTATTGATTTAATTTTAGAGCAAGGGCTTAATGTAAAGGCGTTGTTATTTCCAGAAGGAGACGACCCTGACTCGTTTTCAAAAAAAGTTTCGCGCACCGAATTAGAGAACTTTTTATATACCAATGCTAAAGATTTTATTTCTTTCAAAACAGAATTATTACTTGAAGAAACTAAAGGCGACCCCATTAAAAAAGCAGGTCTTATAAGAGATATTGTTCAAAGTATTGCCCTAATTCCTGACTCCATTGCGCGCCAAGTATATGTAAAAACATGCAGCGAATTGTTCGATATTCAAGAGCAAGCGCTAGGTACAGAGTTGGCTAAAATGTTGCGCGAACGCAATAAAAAAAGCTATCAACAACAAGAAACAGAACATTACAACCCAGATGTTGTTGAGTTTCCTAAACAAAAAGAGCTTGAGTTAGAGCAAACCATAGAACCTCAAGAACATGATGTTATTCGCATATTGCTTAATTATTCTGATTTATCAATAAAAACAATTGGCGAAGGCGAAAACGGAGAAGATATAGAGATAGTAGTTCCTGTAGCACAATACATCATTAGTGAATTAGACAACGATGAGCTAACGTTTAAAAATCCGCTGTATCAAAAAATTATAGCTGTATTTAAAACGTTTATAGAGCGCAACGAACTACCTTCAACTAAAAGCTTCTATAATTCAACCGATGAAGAGCTAAGAAATTTTGTAATAAATGTAACCAGCACACCTTATAACTTAAGCGAAAATTGGTACAAACGCCACAGCATTATTCCTGGCACTGAAGAAATGAAAATAGAGCGCGCGGTAAACGAAACGCTTATTATGTTTAAGTTGAAATACGTTAACGAAAAAATATCTGAGCTAGAAGAAACGCTTAAAGCAAACACTAGCTCTGAAAAAGATATGCTTGAAATATTATCGAAAATTAAATATTTAAAAGACATCCAAAACGAATTTTCAAATAGATTGGGTATTATTGTAAAGAAATAGATTAACCATTTAATGAAAGACTTTTTATACAAACCGCTTTTTAGTATTGACGAAGCCAACATTGCGCTGATAAATTTTTTGTTGGTTGGTATAATTATTTTCGCTGCAACTTTCACAGTAAAGTTTATCACCAGAAAATACGGAAACACTTTAAAAAGTCAGAAAATTGTTGCTGGCGGAAAAGAGCGAAATCTGTATAGAGTAGTTAATCAACTGATTTATTTTATAGCCATCGTTATTGCTTTTGAGAGCTTATCTGTAAACAACGACCAGCTAGGTGTTGACACCTTACTAGCTCACAAGTTTGTATTATTAGAGAAACCCTTTCTGCTACAAATTTCTTTAGGAATAATTCTCTTTAACATTATCCTTTTTGTTATAGCGCGCTTCTTATTTCAGTTGAGCAAAGTTGTTATAAAAAACTATGCAACCAGTCGCAAGTGGATAAGTTCACACAATCAATACACCTTTGTTACCATCTCAAAATACATAATTTACACCTTAGCGTTAGTCGTTTCCATTCAAAGTTTTGGAGTAGAAATAGGAAAAGTACTGTTTGCTTCAGCAGCGCTATTTGTTGGGTTAGGTTTAGGTTTGCAGGCCTTCTTCACCGATGTAGTTTCGGGTTTTATACTTCTTATTGAAGGCACCATAAAAGTAAACGACATTGTAGAAATTGATGGCATGGTAGCCAAAGTGGAAAAAATCAGCATTCGTTCTTCCATTGTAAAAACACGTGAAGGAAAGGTAATACATGTTCCAAACAAAAAATTAACCTCCGAAAATGTAGTTAACTGGACTTCTAGCGATACCAACACACGCTTTAGCATTTTTGTAAGTGTGCCTTACAACACCGATACCGAAATGGTAAAAGACCTTCTTTACCAAAGTGTAATGAAACACCCTAAGGTGAATAAAAACCAAAGTGTAAGCGTGCTTCTAATAAATTTTGGCGATAAAGGTTTAGACTTTGAAATTTATTTTTGGGCAGAAAAAAGCTGGGAAATTGAATTCATCAAAAGCGACATTCGCTACATGATAGAAGAAAGTTTAAGAACAAACGGCATCAAAATTCCGCTTCCACAACGCGTGGTGCACACTGCTAGTAGCGATAAAACTATGGATTACTAAAAGTAATTACTTTCCCCACAACACTCTTGCAGTAATTGCATTGTGAAATCCTTTTTCTTTTACCTCACCAATTTTTACTTGAGCATAATTTAATTTGTAGTCGAATTCTATGGCGCTACCATTTGCAATAGGAATGCGCACTCCCAAACCAGTAAAAGCGCCACCACCCCAACCATTGTTGCGCACGTTTTGATTAAACGTCCATAACTGCTCGTTGAATATTGAATAAGGCCCTAAATTACCCACATAAATCGTGTTGCTTTTAAATTCGGTATATAACGCATTAACACCAAACAATAAAAATGGTCGTATGATAGAGTTTTCTACCTCTATAAATGTTTTGTACCCAAAATCAATATTAAGGCGCTCTTCCTTGCCTAAAATTGGGAATTCCCGAATGTCTGTTTGAATCGAATTTTGAGGATTAACCACCTCAACAGTATAGGCATCTTTCAAATCTAACCGAATAATATCAGCTGATAGGTAAAGCTCATCACCAGAATTTAACACTAAAGAAATGTTTGCCCCAAGGGTAAGCGCAACGGTATAGCGCATATCCAATGGTGCTTCGCCCAAGGTATAATCGTAAACCAATTCATCTGCAATTTTAGGCGTAATGGTGGGATTCGAAAATACCCATGTAATACCGTAAGGACCAATGCCATTATATAAGTATCCTGTATTTTTTGATGCAAAATACCCACCCGTACTTACGCCCACATTAAATTTAGATAACTCTTGGGAAAACAAGCTATTAAAGCTCACAAACAGCCCAATAAAGAGTACTATTTTTCTCATCTTCAATAAATTTTGATTAAATATTTCGTAAATCTAAATATTTATTAGATATTTGCAGCCCCTAAAAATTAATAACCGAGGTTTCGTACCTCATAAATTAATAGATAAAATGCCAGTAAAAATCAGATTACAAAGACACGGTAAGAAAGGAAAAGCTTTCTTTCACATCGTTGCTGCCGATACTAGAGCTCCTAGAGACGGAAAATTCATTGAAAAATTAGGTGTTTACAACCCTAACACTAACCCTGCAACTATCGATTTAGCTGTTGATAGCGCTGTAAAATGGTTACAAAATGGTGCTCAACCGAGCGATACATGCCGTGCTATTTTATCGTACAAGGGTGCTATGATGAAAAACCACCTATTAAATGGTGTTAAAAAAGGCGCTATTACTCAAGAACAAGCTGAAGCCAAATTTCAAGCATGGGTTGATGAAAAAGCTAACAAAGTAACTTCTAAAGTTGACCGTTTAGCTGCTGAGAAACAAGCTGCCATAGACAAGCAATTAGCTCAAGAAAGAGAGCAAAATGCTGCGAAAGCGAAAGCTGTTGAAGCGAAAAACACTGTAGTTGAAGAAGCACCTGCTGTTGAAGAAGCTCCAGTTGCTGAAGAAACTTCTACTGAAGAAAACGCTGCAGAATAATCAATGCAAAAAAAAGATTGCTTCAACCTGGGGCATGTAGCTAAGCCCTACAGTTTCAAAGGCGAAGTAATCCTTTACATAGATTCGGACAACCCGAAACGCTATCATAAATTGGAATCAGTTTTTGTTGAACTAAACAATAAACTGGTTCCTTTTTTTATTACACAAATTGCCCCTCATAATCAAGAAGAATATGTGCGTGTTCGCTTTGAAGGTATAGATGCCGAACAACAAGCACGAGAGCTTACTGGCAAACAATTGTTTTTGCCACTTTCACAGCTTCCTCCACTTAAAAAAGGCGAATATTATTTGCATGATTTGATTGGCTACTCTGTGTATGAAAACAATGTAAAGCTGGGCGAAGTAAAAGACCTTTACGACCTCCCTTCTAACCGTCTTATCGAAATAGAATACCAAGGCAAGGACGTGTTACTTCCCTTTAGAGATGAACTAACAGAACGTGTAGATACTGAGCAAAAAGCGATTCACCTAACACTACCCGAAGGATTGTTGGATGTCTTCACCTCCTCATCAGACAACGAGGATAAGGATTGTTAATT
>CAYVVI010000119.1:0-5079 GCA_964455265.1 uncultured Flavobacteriales bacterium
TTGTAAACTGGCTGATAAAACCCTTTACCATGGCATTTTTTGCGTGGATATTTTTCAGTAAATTATATAGCGCATGGCTAAGCCCAGAAGACGCTGAACAATACATCGCAGGTGCCATTTTATTAGGTGCTGCGCCTTGTACAGCAATGGTGTTTGTATGGTCGTATCTTGTTAAGGGAGATGCTAATTACACCTTAGTCCAAGTATCTGTCAACGATTTAATTTTACTTCTTTTATTCATACCGATAGTTCGCTTTTTGTTGGGTATTACCAGTATTGAAATTCCCTACAACACCTTAATTTCATCAGTAGTAATATTTGTGGTTATTCCTTTATTGGCTGGATATTTAAGCAATAAATATTTAATTAAAGCCAAAGGAGAAGAATGGTTTAAAAGCGTATTTATGGCTAAGTTAAAACCTATATCTATCATCGCTTTACTATCAACTTTAATTTTGTTATTTGCATTTCAAGGAAGTAAAATTATAGACAATCCATTCCATATTTTATTGATTGCTATTCCGCTTACCATTCAAACCTACGTGATATTTTTTATTTCATGGGGCTTTGGTAAATACTTAAAATTGAAGCATGCCATTTGCGCACCAGCAGCAATGATTGGCGCCAGTAACTTTTTTGAATTAGCAGTAGCTGTTGCTATTTCCTTATTTGGATTAAACAGTGGTGCATCATTAGCAACCGTAGTAGGTGTGCTTATTGAAGTACCTGTAATGCTATCGTTAGTAGCGCTGGCGAATAAATGGAGATATTAATTAAAAGTGATTAAGTGATTAAGAGATTAGGTGATTAAGAATTCTAGACTTTAGATATTATGACTTTACGACCTTCGACTTTATAAACTTTCAACTTTAAACCTTTTAACTTTCAACTCAATGTACCCACAACTAAAAGAAACACTAGAAAAATTTCAAAGAAACTTTGATAGCATTTCGCAAGAGAGAAAAGAATTGTTATCGCGTTTTGCAGAAATTATTAGCAATAAATTAAAGCAAACCAACAAAGCAGACTTAACGTTTATTTGTGTGCATAACTCACGCAGAAGCCATTTGTCGCAATTTTGGGCGCAAGCAGCAGCAGAATTTTACGGAGTGAAAAACATTACGTGTTACTCAGGTGGTACTGAAGACACTGCCGTTTATCCAAGCATTATTTCAACCGTAAAATCACAAGGTTTTGTAGTGGATACTATTGCACAAACATCTAATCCGATATATGCCGTGAGATTCGATGAAAGTAAGCATCCCATTATTGGTTTTTCTAAACAATACGACCATGCATTTAATCCACAATCGGGTTTTGTAGCGGTGATGGTATGTAGCAGTGCCGATGTAAATTGCCCATTTATACCCTACGCAGATACACGCATTGCCATCACCTTTAACGACCCTAAAGAATTTGATGGAACAGCTAATGAGGTGAATGGCTATTTAGAACGAAGCGCGCTTATAGGCACTGACTTTTTGTATGCGTTTTCGTTGGTGAAGCATTAACAAATTTTTAAACTTTTTGTCCGCTTTATTGTTGTATATTTGCATACGATAATGCCAAAACAAAAACTCATAATACTATTTTCTTTGTTTGCAGCAATGCTTATAATATCTTCTTCTTATTTTATGATGGAGCGAGATAGAATGAACATTACTAAAATAGCGGACGCTTCTTTAGATATGAGCGAAACGGAAGGTAAAGTCAATTCAAACATTCAAGAAGAGATAAAAGAAGAAATAAAACATTTGAATCCTTTTGACTTTGATATTTTTTACTTCACAGCTTCCGTAGCACAGCATCTTCCTTATGTTATAGAGATTCCAATTATTCCTCATATAGAGAAACCAACGCCTCCTCCAAACGTATTTTAACAGAATTTTTGAAAGAGAATTGTTCTCTTCGATTTAACGATTAATCTGTTATAAATACATTTATGAAACAACCCTTATTTAAAAGTTTAAAGTACGACCTACCTGCAAGTTTGGTAGTGTTTTTAGTAGCACTACCCTTATGTTTAGGTATTGCGCTTGCCTCAACAGGGCGCCCCGATTTATTGTTTTCAGGAATTATTTCTGGAATAATTGGTGGTATAGTAGTAGGATTCATTAGTGGCTCGCCACTGGGTGTGAGTGGTCCTGCGGCAGGGCTTACAGCCATTGTATTTACTGCCATTACTACGTTGGGCTCGTTTGAAGCATTTTTGCTCAGCGTTGTTATTGCGGGCGTTATTCAAGTAGTACTTGGCTTGATAAGAGCAGGTGTAATTGGCTATTATTTTCCATCATCCGTTATTAAAGGAATGTTAGCCGCCATTGGTCTAATCCTTATCCTTAAGCAAATACCTCACGCTTTAGGATTTGATAAAGACATCATGGGCGATGAAGCATTTAATCAAAAAGATGGTCAAAATACCTTTTCTGAAATCTACAATGCCATTAAATATAGTAGCGTAGGTGCTATTATTATAAGTGTTGTGTCGATGGCAATTTTAATACTTTTTGAAGCAAAGTTCATGAAAAAAATTACTTTGTTTCGCTTTGTGCCTGGTGCGTTAGTTGTGGTTATTTTAGGGATTTTGATGAACAATTTTTTCAGCTCTCAATTTCCAGAATGGGCTTTAGATGGTGAGCACTTGGTAATTCTACCGGTGGCGCATTCGTTTACAGAATTCACTCACTTTTTTACCTTTCCAGATTGGTCTGCATTTAAAAACTACGATGTGTATGTAGTAGCATTTACCATTGCCATAGTAGCGTCTTTAGAAACATTATTGTGCGTTGAAGCAACCGACAAACTTGACCCTTATAAACGTACATCGCCAACCAATAGAGAATTAATTGCTCAAGGTGTTGGTAACTCGGTTTCTGGCTTGATTGGTGGACTACCACTCACGCAAGTAATTGTAAGAAGCTCGGCAAATATTAATTCAGGAGGTAGAACAAAAGTTTCAGCCATTTCGCACGGTTTATTGTTGTTGTTGAGCGCTATTTTTATTCCTCTTTTGTTAAATCAAATTCCATTATCAAGTTTGGCAGCAATACTCTTAGTGGTGGGTTATAAATTGGCAAAAGTGTCATTATTTAAAGAAGTATATAAGTTGGGATGGAGTCAGTTTATCCCTTTCATAGCAACCATAATTGCCATTCTATTTACGGATTTATTAAAAGGCATTGGAGTAGGTGTAGTCTTTTCAATTTTCTACATTTTACGCGAAAATTTCCGCACACCATTTTTCACTCAAAAAGGAGAAAAAATTCATATTAAATTAGCAGAAGAAGTTTCCTTTTTAAACAAAGCAAGCGTACTACTAATGCTTAACGATTTGCCTGAAAACTCAAGCGTTATTTTAGATGGAACACGCTCTGTAACTATTGATTACGATGTTTTGGAAATCATTCAGAATTTTAAAAACTTTGGTGCTAAAGAAAAGAACATTAACCTTGAATTAATTAACATACCCGAAGTAAAAGTATCATCACATTAATAAATTAAAAACTGAACATTATGAGCACAGAATACTATAACCAACTATTAAAAAACAACAAAGCGTGGGTAGCACAATCATTAAAAGAAGACCCAGCATTTTTTGACGACTTAGCAGCAGGACAAAACCCTCCAGTATTATGGATTGGTTGTTCTGATAGCCGTGTGCCTGCCAACCAAATTACAGGCACCAAACCAGGTGAAATTTTTGTACACAGAAACATTGCCAATATGGTAGTGCATACCGATATGAGTATGCTTAGCGTGTTAGACTATGCGGTGAATGTGTTAAGAGTAAAACACGTAATTGTTTGTGGTCACTATGGTTGTGGTGGTGTTTTAGCAGCTATGGGTAACCAACAATTTGGATTAATAGACAACTGGCTGCGTCACATTAAAGACGTTTACAGAATTTACCAACGTGAGTTAGACGCTATTGAAGACACTGTTGCACGTGGCAGACGTTTTGTAGAGCTCAACGTAGAAGAGCAAGTATTTGATTTGATAAAAACATCCATCGTTCAAAATGCGTGGAAAAATAAGCAAGAGTTAGAAATACACGGATGGGTTTACGATATTGCTAATGGTATTATTAAAGACTTAGACGTATCAACAGACAACAGCCAAGACATAAAGAGCATTTACAAATTAGACGCTAAATTATAAAACCAAAAGCCACTCATTGAGTGGCTTTTTTGATATATTTGGTATATGAATAATTTAAACATTACAATTAAACTTAGGAATAAGTGCGTAGAATTATGAGAAAATTAGAACATGTATTAGTATTAGTGATGCTTTTTTATTCCTGTGGTAATGAAATAAAATCCAAAAAGGATTATTCTGAAGATCAACGATTATTAAAAGATAGTATCGTTAAGTTAAAAGATAGTATAGAATTATTAAATAAAGACACAAGTTTCTGTTATCAATTTAAGCTTAATAAATTACTTTACTCATTACCTCCTAAAAGCTGGTTCTTAACAGAGTATAGCAAAGAGAATTGGTTTTTACCATTACCTAATCTTATAGAAGAGAATAATAAGGACACTTTAAGAAATTTAATGTTAGACTATCGGTTAGGAGTTACATTTTTTTATACTAATAATTTTGGTATACCTATAAAAATCCCTCTTTTTGTGGAGGAGTTAAAAGGATATTCATTTAATACTTTTGATATGTATGATTATTATTCAGTAAAATACCAAACACATATTATGTTTGCAATGAGGCATGATTACACCCTTAAAAATTCATTTAAATTGATTGACAAAGAAACAAAAACTTATGAAGTAACTCACGAAGAATTCTACCAACCAAATTTTGAAACTATTCCAGTTAAAACTGGTAAAAGAATTTTTACATTTTCATTGAAAAAAGGGACTATAAAATATAAATTAGAAGGGAAAATTGTAAAAAAATGGTATTAAATAAGATGAGAAAATTACTTAGATTTTTTCTTTCTAAAACTTCAAAAAAAAGTCTTTGGTTAAGTCCATGTATTCTTCAGTGAATTCATGGCGTGTTTCGGCTTCAATGCGTATGGTTTTTTCTTCTACAGAATAGCTTTTTTCTTTGCTGAATTCC
>CAYVVI010000120.1:0-5050 GCA_964455265.1 uncultured Flavobacteriales bacterium
ATAACCCATAACCCATAACCCATAACCCATAACCCATAACCCATAACCCATAACCTTCAACCTATCACTTTTAACTTTCCAACTTTCAACCCAAACTCCATAGTTAACACCCCACTGTTTGAACAAAACTTAAAGACGCATAATACTAAGCCATTTAGTAGATAATTTTAACAAAAATTATTTAGCGTGAAAAAGTTTGTATTGCTGTTTGTAATTATTGTTTTATCAGTGCTGTTGTGGTTTACCATTACTACAATGGAGTCGCTTAACAAAAAAAATATTGATTTTTTAAGCGCAGTTCCATCGAATGCGCAAACCATTATTGGGTCATACAATGCGCAATCAACTCTTTTAAAGCTTCAAGAAACATCAAATGTTTGGCAAAAAATTAAGGAAGAGGAGTCTATTGCTAAAATAGTTAATGACGTAAATCTACTTTTAAAAGCAAACACTACAGAGGAGCAAATACAGTTGGCAGTAGTTATTTCTGCAAATGGCAACCAGAGCAATACTTTGTATTTATTTTCAGGTGTTGCTTATGATAAATCCACCAACGAAAAAGAATTTTCAGGAAAAAGCTACAAAGAGCTTTTTTTAGAGAATCAAAAATTTTATGTTTTTAATTTTAAAGAGTTTGTGTATGTGTCTAGAGAATTAGCGCCTATCCAAGATGTTATAACCAGTATTGCGACTAACTCTTTTTTAACGGCTAAAGATTTTGCTAAAACATCTTTAAGTAAATCCGAAACGAAAGATTTTTTTGTGCTTACAAAAGGTGTCCTTACAGCAGAATCATCAGACAATAAATGGATGTTTTATGATGGAGAAGTCTTTATAAATTCTATTACATTACTGGGAGCTTACTCAAAAAAAATGAGCATTGAAGAGTCTTTAACACTTAGTAAATTACTTCCCAAGCATTATTCCTTTAATGTAAAACCTGCTTCAGATTCTTTGGCATTTGCTTCAGAGTGGGCAACCGTTGCAGATACTAAAGGAAACAAAGCACTTATATTTAAATTAAAAAAGTCTTTACGTTACACCATGCTATCTGATTTTATGGTTATAGATTCTGTAAGTCCACAACGATTTACCATATCTGGAAAGGAATTAACTCAAATTGTAAAGGATAAATTTTTGGTTTCTGACACATTGTATGGTATTGAAGAAGTAGATTTTGCAGTGCTTTCAAACAATAAAGATGTGGCATCCAATTTAAGTTTTGAGATTAAAAATGCCCGTGTAGATAATGTGGATGTTGTGGCGGAGAGCTTTAATATCAATACACAACAATCTTCTTCAAAAATTCCAATTTTAGGCCTCTTTAAACATTTAGCTTTGGCTGTGGAGTACAATGCTTACACTACATTAACTAACGATTTTGTAATAGATAGAATCGATATTTCAAACACTACAAAAGTTACTCAAACAAAAGCAGAGTACCTTTGGGAAAAGTCTATAGGTTCAATTAAGCAAGGGCCATTTCTTATTAAGAATCATCGTACCAATAACCAAGAAATTTTAATAGTTGATACCGACCATAAATTGCATTTAATTGGTGTAAATGGCGAGGTAAAATGGAGTAAACAACTTTCTGGAGACATTATTGGCGGTGTATCACAAGTAGATATATTAAATAACAAGCGCTACCAGTTGCTTTTTAATACTGCATCTAAACTTTATTTAATAGACATCCTTGGCAAGGATTTAGCTGGATTTCCATTATCAAGCAAGGAAAAAATTACCAACGAAGTAGCCGCAATTGATTATGAAAACAATAAAAACTACCGCTTTATTTTTGCAACAGAAAATCAACTAGTGGCATACGATAAATTTGGCAAACGTGTTGATGGATTTAAACACTTTCTGAAAGGAGAGCTAATTCAATCAAAGGTGTATCATTTTATTCTTTCGGGAAATGATTATGTTGTTACGAATTCTGCTTCAGGAAAATTATTGTTTTTAAATAGAAAAGCCGAAGTGCGTCATAATTCAAACGCACAGTCAAAAATACCTAATGTTTTCGCTACTCTCTCAACGCAACAAAATTTGAACAACAGCACCATTTATCATATAGATACACTTGGACGTATTGTTGAATTGTCATTAGCGCCTACGTCTGTTTCTAAGATTAAGGATGCTAACGTAAGTAACAAATTAATAATGTCGGATGTTTCTCAAAGCAAGCGTTACATGCTTAGCTTAAAAGATAGACAAGTAAATATATACAATAAAACAGCGAGCTTATTAAGTGAAATTACGTGTGATTTTACACCTATCAATGCGCAGCTTTTTTCTGACAATTTGCAGACAGGAAAATTAGCCGTGCTATCATCAAACAACGAGCTGTACATCTATGATTTTAAACAACAAAAATTTGAAAAGGCCTATAATAACGTCTCATACATTTCTACAATTGAAGATATAGATAGAAACGGAAAACCTAACATTGTAGTGGTTCAAAATTCTAAGCTGGTGTGTTATGAATTATAATGCCTAAAATCTTGGCACAATTGTGGTATATTTTGTTGTAACTTTGTATAATAAATTTTTAAGATGAACAAATTATTCAACTTCTTAGTAGCTTTTTTATTGATAGCTTCTGCCCATGCACAAACAGATTCGGTAAAATATGAGTGGGGCGTATTTCCAAAAAAAGGAAATGTAGCACCTAATTCAAGTTCTGATACCATAAAGTTTGTAAACCTAAAAAATGGTGCGCATGGTCAATCCAACATCAGCAAACCGCAAGATGTAGAGACTATAAGCTCTGAACTTCAGCAAAAACAAGAACCTAAAACCAAAGGGTATCGCTTGCAGGTATTTTTATCTCAGGATAAAGAACAGGTAATGAAAACAAAAGCAGAGTTCATTAAAAACTTTGATGATGTGGAAGTATATGTAGATAGAAAAGCACCGAATTATCGCCTAAAAGTTGGAGATTTCTACAACCGTTTTGATGCGAACGCATATAAGTTGAAAATCTCTAAAATTTACCCTAACGCTATTGTGGTTTCAGATGATGTATCGTTACCTAAAATTACTTTTCAAGAGTAATTAAAATTCTAAAGAATAGAGTATTGCTTCTAAATCCCTTATCAATTCTCGCTTTGGCGAGTTAGGTGCAAATACATAGCCCTCAATAGTTACTATACGGTTACGTTTTTCATCTAGTGTGGTAAGTGAAATAAATGGACCACCAAATCCAAAGTCATTTTCCATTCGGAACTGCCCACGCATAAGTATCGCAAATTTTCCTTTTAGATTTATAGTGTCGGCTTTTGGTTCAAAGTTTTTCATCATTTGGGTTGTCATATACACTTCATCGGTATCGCCTTTTACATGTTGTTGCAAAACCTCATTGCGTTTTTCAATAAGCTTTTGCGTGTAAAATGTACTGTCAGAAGTATAAGGATAGTGGTAAATAAAAAATCCTTGCTGCATATCAAAAGTTCGTCCTTGACGCGTTACCATACGGTCATAAGTAGCCCATACAAAATCCTTCTTATTTTCAGACACTCTAAAATCTTTTGGAAAAGTTATTTTTAACTGATGCTTGCTTTGTATTTGTTTTACTGCGAGCTCGCTTTTTCGTTTTGAAAAATGACTTTGTAAACGTTCGCGTTCTTCTGTTAGAAAAAGATTTGCAAGAACTTCCCCTCGGTTAAGCATAAACACTTCATATTCTTCAATATTTGGAGTTTTAATTTCAATATACAATTGATTTTTAGCCCACTTATCTTTTAAAATATCATACGTTAAGCTCGTTAGTTCTTTGTCGAATTTTACAAGTAGAATATTTCTATTCACTTTATGATTTCTATTAAAATTTTTTAGCGGATAGTTTCTAACAGACAGTTGCGTTTCAAGCTGAGGCGTTCCGTAGAGAAATTTCTCAAAATATTGTTGCGTAATTTGCCCAGGTTCCTTTTTCCAATAAAATTCATCCATAAACACTAAAACCTCACCTCTTAATCCAGTTGATTCTGTTTTGTAGTCGTCAGGATTTATTTCTTCTTCGCAACCAATTAAAGAAAATAAAAGTAGGGCAGTAGCTAAAATTCTAAGCATCATAAATAATTCGTTTTATACTCAATAACGTAGAAAGTTCAAAGATATTCTATTTATTTTAGAGGTGAATGTATCGACAACTATTATTACCTTTAGCACCCAATTAATGCCATAAGATTATGAATCCTAAAATAGATATTTTAAGAGCCAAGCGTGAAGAAGCCAAATTAGGTGGAGGACAAAAGCGTATTGATTCTCAACACGCCAAAGGAAAATTAACTGCCCGTGAGCGCATTCATTTCTTATTGGATGAAGGTTCGTTTCAAGAAATGGGCATGTTGGTAACACACCGCAGCACTAACTTTGGTTTAGAAGAACAAAAATTTTTAGGCGATGGCGTGGTTACGGGGTATGGCACTGTAAATGGACGCTTAGTATATGTGTTCTCACAAGATTTTACCGTAATGGGTGGTTCTTTGGCAGAAGCACATGCAGAAAAGATTTGCAAAATAATGGACTTAGCCATGAAAAATGGTGCTCCTGTAATTGGTTTGAATGATTCTGGCGGTGCTCGTATTCAAGAAGGCGTAGTGTCTTTGGCGGGTTATGCCGATATTTTTTATAGAAATACATTGGCTTCGGGAGTTATTCCGCAGATTTCTGCTATTATGGGCCCTTGTGCTGGTGGTGCGGTGTATTCACCTGCATTGACAGACTTTATCATGATGGTTGAAAATACATCTTATATGTTTGTTACTGGTCCAAACGTAGTAAAAACCGTAACCAACGAAGAAGTAACTTCAGAAGAATTAGGCGGTGCATCTACGCACGCAACAAAATCGGGTGTTACGCATTTCACGTATGCTAACGATGTTGAAGCGATAGATAACATCAAAAAATTGTTGTCATACATGCCTCAAAATTGTGAGGAAACAGCTCCAAAGTTACCTTATACAATAGGTAATGAAAAGCGTGATGCCCTAAACGACATCATGCCCGAAAATCCCAACCAACCTTACGATATGCGTGATGTGATTAA
>CAYVVI010000121.1:0-5035 GCA_964455265.1 uncultured Flavobacteriales bacterium
GACGTTCAGGAATCCATGCGGGGGTTCTGTCCTTGCCTGAAAGTGGCATGCTGTACCCCACAAAGTGTTTTAAGCAAGCAGCTACTTTTTCTGGATGACTTACATCATCTCCTTGATAACCTCTTACACATGCTTTAGCCATTGTTTTGGCAAGATATACATCTTCACCATAGGTTTCAAAAAAACGACCCCATAGCGGTTGTCTCCCTAAATCTAATACAGGAGAGAAATTCCATGAAATACCGGATGCAGAAACATCATAAGCGGTAATGGCAGCGGCTTGTTCAACCAATTCTGGATTCCAAGTGGCTGCTTGTGCAATTTGTTGTGGAAACAAGGTAGCACCTACGGTATAGTTAGCTCCATGAATGGCATCAATACCATAAATAATTGGAATTTTATTGCCTTGTTTTGTTGCCTTATGTTGTATAGCGGTAATGATTTCTCTCCAATGTTCCCTAGTGTAAGTATGTCCGCCTGCATTTAAAAACGAGCCCACAAAATATTTGTTGATGGCAATATCTAGCTTTGCAGAATCTAATTGGTGTGGCTCTACTAGGTTGTAAATTTCGCCTACAGAAATGGCGTCAATGTTTATTTGCGTCATTTGCCCCACCTTTTCTTCGATGGACATTTTAGCAATCATTTGCTCAATGTCATCGCCAAAATTAGAGGTCTCCTTTTTCTTTTGTTCGGAATTACACGCAACAAAAATGAATGAGAGTGCGGCTATGAAGGTTAGATTTCTTAGTACTTCCATGCGTCCATAATTTTTATATCGTCTAGATAAACTTCGCCAGATGATAGCCCTACAAACAATAGCTGCTTAACTTGATCTAGCTTAAACCCTGTGCCTTCAATGTTGAAATCTTTAAGCGCAATGTCAATTGTTTGCCAACCAGATTGGTTTTCACTAATTGAAAAACTTGAATAAAGTTGCGTACTGTTTCCTGCAAAATCTTCTAAGACAATTTTGAATCGTGTTTCAACAGATGCTTTTATTTTAAATTGAATTTTAGCATCGTTTTCAATTCCACGGAAATTAACTTGATACCAATCGTTCCAGTTTAATCCCCATCTTGCCCAATCGCAATTATCAGCATTAAATTTCCAGTAGATATAACTGTTATTGTCAATATCTGTTTTTTCTACTAGTGTTTGGCAAAAAGTCTCTCCATAACCCCACACATCTTCTTTAAATTGTCCTTCTCTATACACAATTTGATTGATGTTGCCTTTAGGTTTCATGGCTTCTACATCTGCCAACATTTTTTGATATTCTGCTTCAGAAAAATCAATCAATTTTATTTCGTCTAAATAAAAGCTTCCTGCGCCTTCCAATTGAAATTTCATTTGTTTGATGGCGGTAATGTCTACATCATCATTGCCGCTGGTTCCAGGGTCGGTAGGGAAATGCCACATGGGCACAATCATTTGCTTCCAAGTAGTGTCAATTTCTAACCCATAAAGATATTTGCGCGTATCAGTAAACAAATAAGTGCCCCCACCTCCAAAATCCTCTAAGCCCAAAACTATAGGAATAGAACGGGAAGAATTTTTTTGTGTTCTAACAAAAAAACTAAGCGCTTTTTTATTTTGATATTCACCCACGTTTGCTGGCGCCCAGTTGCTAAAGCTATTTCCAAAACCTATCCACTCACAACCCTTGCCTTTGTCCCAAGAAATTTTTATAGATGCATTACCAGAATGAGCGATGCCTTTTACAATTTCAAAATCACCACACTCAAACAAAGAGTTCCACATAGTTCCTATTCCATCTAGATAGATAATGGGTTCAATTTTTTCTTCCTCTTGCAGCTGGCTTTGCTGGATAGATTGTTCAGCATAAAGTGGCAACTTTTGAAAGCTTACTGTGCTGCATCCTTCAACAAAAATAAGTAGTACTATGAAGAAAAAAATTCTCAAGGTTTGTAGGGTTCGTTGGTGGTAAATATTAAGTGGTCGGCTTGTGCTTTAGCGTTTCCATTGTCTTTGTTAGCTAAGAAAAACACATTTACAGAAACTAATTTTGATGGCTCTGGCAGACCATTTCCGTTGGTTTCTGCTTGCACTCCTTCTGCATTAAATTGTAAGTCGGCATATTTTAAGCTGATTAAATCCCAGCCAGATTGTTTATACCAATATTCATAGACAAATCTATCTTCGGTGTTTGGATCAAAAACGCCATCTCCATTTTCGTCTTCATCAAACCAAAATAAAATAAAGCTATTTTGAGGGCCAGTATTCTCCAAAAAATTAACGGCCATGTTAAAGAACAAATTGGTGGCTGAGGCTTGTAAATTAAATGTACCTGAGTTGGGTTTAACCATCACCGACCCAATTGCCCAATCCCATCCTACAGTTCCATTCCATTGATAAAAACAACTTCCTTTGGGAGCATCTCCACTGCAAACGATGTCACCTGTTACGGTTGCTTGGTTGAAGCGCGACCATGTTGTTCCGAAGCCGTCTTCAAAACTTGTGATGAGCGTTCCTTCATCAATTTTTTCACTTAATACATCAACAGAATCGAGTATTATTGGTGCGTCTGGTTCGTTTGGAAAAGTTACCTTAACGTAGGTTTTTTCAATGCCAAAACCAGGGAATTTATCTGCGCCACCTGTCCATGTAGCATTCGTTTCGTTAATAATTCTTTCCGTACCAGTTAAAATTCTTTTAGCTCCAGATGTAGCCCCCGTTAGTTCAATTTCCCATTGTGTTCTTTTAGATAATTCTGCGCTGAAAATAACTTTTTCGTTATTCGAAAAATCAACCGAATTTTTATTAATCGTGAAATCTTGTACGATGTAGAATGGTCCGTAGAGATCGTTGAGATCTGGCCCCTCAAAATTTTCAACATCTTTCTTTCTACAAGAAAGCGAGACGAAAACTATTAGTAAAAAATAAACTGCTTTTTTCATAATCTTAAAACGTTAGTCGGTATAAAATATTAAACGTATTTATGCCATAATTTATTCCTAGGTTGTTTTGATGTTTAACGCTATACATTTCGTATTGTGCTGCCAACATATTTCTCTTACTGAAATTATACTTTAACCCAACCGCATAGGTATATTCAGAAAAATTAATTTGAGTTGGTGTAAAATCTATTATTGTGTTATATCTGTCTCGCTGGTTTATAAATTCGTTACCACTTGCTTGCCAAAATTTTAAGCCAGCTAAAAAGTTTAATTTCTCTACAAACTCGATGGTTAAACCTGCATCTATAAATGTGCTTGAAAGATTTACTTTTTCATACTCTTCTCCGTTTCTTGTTGTGCTTTCAAATTGAACTCCCAAATCAATTTTTAAATCTTTTTTCCATTTAAAAAAGTCATTGATGTAAACATCTGTTCCTGCTCTAACAACTAAGAAGTTCTTTTTGTTGTTTGTTCCAGATCCTCTAGACTCGCTTAACATTGCTGCTTGCAAGAAGCTTTCTCTAAATTTTGTTGAATCGTTTCTTGTAGCTTCTACATACATACCCATTCGGTTTGGTGTAGCAGCGCCATAGGGATTGGTGTTGTTATATGCCACATTATAAGACATTAATTGCTCTGTAATTTTAAAAGTGCTTTCAGCATTTCCGTTAAAATAATCGTTATAGCTTAATGCACGCGGAGAAAAATTATTGGTGAATTGTTGATAGAGCGATGGTGTTCTTGAAAAATTTATTCTTTTAGTTTGTGCGCCTGGTGATGTAAAATCTGCTCCAACATCTTTAAATCCTAAATTTACTGTAATGTTTTGCTTTTTAAAATTTGTTGTTAAAGCAGCATCGTAAAACCAGTCATCATTTTTTTCAGGCACAAAAATATCGTTATAATTTTCGTAAGCAGAGTTAGAGATTCCACCTTCGCCTTTAACGCCTATAGCAATATTGCCATTGATTTCTTTAGAATAAGTAAAATTTGTAGTGTTTACAGAGTTTGAGAAACGAATGCTGTCTTGAGTTGTTTTAGTTAAATCAAACAAGCTTATGCTATTGAATCCTATTTGAAAATTTTTACTTTGAACGATATTGATAACACCACCTCCATATAATCTTTCAGGAACTGAAATTCCATCGGTTGGTCTTTGTCTTGTTATATATCCTTTAAAATCTATTGATTTAATAATTTTTGTAAAGTTTAAGCCAAAGTCTGCTTTTGCACCTTGCATACGCCAAGTGTTATTTGCATTGTAAAACATATCATAATACACTACATCTCTTTTAATAGCAAATACATCAGATTCGTTTACAACACCTTCTTCAATGTTGTTGAATAGTGTGTACGGAGTTAATTTTAAATCTACATCTCCAAGCTCATATCTCACCACATCTCCAGCCACGCCTTTTAGTGTTAATTGACGAACATTAAATGATGTTCCTCCGCCCCAAAATCCTCCTAATTCATTTCTAATACGAAACACACTAATTATTTCTGTATTGGTATTAGGATATAAGCTAAAACCTAAATCTAAAAGAGTGTGTCCATAGTTTGCTTTTTTAGTTGTTACAGTGTCAATTGCTTTATCTATGTCTAATTCATTAGAAAATAAATAAGCGCGCGCATCTCCGTTGACTTGAAATTTTTCTTTTTGCGAAAACGTAATGTTTGCAGAAAAAACAAATAAAATAATTATAAAAAAGTAGCTTCTCATTAAAAGTAAATTTTTAGTTCTAGTGTGGTTTCGTGTCCCGAAAATTTATCTAAGGCAAAGCTTCTGTCTTCAAAACTAAACCATCTGTGTCTTAAATAAAGTCCTGTGTTTTTTGCAAGCATATAGTCTAGCCCAAAACCAATGGCAATTCCTTCTTGGTTTCTTGGTCTTTCAGAGTCGATATCAACTTGTGTTGAGTAATTTCCAATTACACGCTCCCATCCTAGATATTGGGCTAATACTAGCTTTGAATGTATGTTGTAATAGTTTTCTAACTGATGTGAATACACTCTTAAGTAGGCGCTCTCATCAAACACTGTAACTGCAGAAAATTTGGGTTGAACTGAGTTGTACGCTCCTAAATAAAACACATGCCATGGCCTATTAAACA
>CAYVVI010000122.1:0-4976 GCA_964455265.1 uncultured Flavobacteriales bacterium
GAGCTATAATCTTCTAACAATAGGTGTACACCCAACAAATCGTAATAATAGCTCGTTTCTTGTTCTAACAGATTTACCGCTAAAGCCAAACTATCCTTTTACTTACTAAATATATCTAATTATTTAGCAACAAAAAAAGCACTTATTTCTAAGTGCTTTCTTGTTTGGTAGCCCGTAGGGGAATCGAACCCCTGTTTGAAGAATGAAAATCTCCTGTCCTAACCCCTAGACGAACGGGCCAATTGTTTACTTGCATCCGTTAAACGCGGTGCAAATGTAATACTAAAATTTTTTGTGGCAAATATTTTCAAAAAAATTCTTTCGCTTTACTCTTGGTCAAACGAAAACTTAAAGCCCAAGCGTTTGCCTGTTTTAATTTGCAACGCATCGCTAAACTGCTTCATCTCACCTACGGTAACTTCTTGTATTTGATCGTAAGGCGGTACATATAAATCGAAATTAAGGGTAAACAACACGATAGAATCTAATACCTCAGCCATTGATTTTTCATCAAAAATGTTGGCGTAATCGTTGTACAAAACATTTAACTGGCGTTTACCTTCTATTAAAAAATGGTTTTCTTTATTCACAAAAATGCGCGCCACCAAATAGCCCAAATCGTTTTCACGGTGGTATTTTATTGAATCGTTGAGAAAATTATACACGTTGATAATGCCACAGTAGGCACGGTTTTCATTTTCTCTCACATAAGAACTTTGCCACACCACGTGCGATTTATCAAACTGAAAAACATTGGTGTGCATTTGAAATACCAACACATCACCAGCAATTCTTAAGTGGGTTTCAAACTCGCCAATATCTGCATAGTCAGCATGTATGCGCTCATCAGAAGGACAGGCGTTGGCTTGAACATCATCGTAAAGCGTATGAATATGTTTTCTGAAATTCTGAAAAACAGAAATGGTGTTGTGAAACACATCTTGCTTGTAAGCGCACTTTGATTTAACCGTGCTTATTATTTGTTCTCTTGCCGATGACATTTTTTGCATGATTAATACGCTTTTGCAAAGATTACTTTTTGTTTTGATGGCTCACCAGTGATGATGCACTTACCCTCTTTAGCTTCCATTTCTAAGGGAATGCAACGAATGGTGGCTTTGGTTTCTTCTTTTATTTTTTGCTCCACTTCTTCGCTACCATTCCAATGGGCTAAAATAAACCCACCTTTGGTTTCGAGTACTTTTTTAAATTCTTCGTAGCTTTCTACTTCGGTAATGTTTTGCGTTCTAAAGTCGGCTGCTTTTTTATACAAATTTACTTGAATGTCTTCTAACAACTGAGGAATAGCTGTAACCAAATCCGCTTGGTTCATCACGTCTTTTTCTAAGGTATCTCTGCGGGCAACCTCAACGGTTCCATTTTCCATATCTCTTGGACCAACCGCAATGCGCACAGGTACTCCTTTTAGTTCGTACTCTGCAAATTTCCATCCTGGTTTCTTTTGGTCGTCATCATCAAATTTTACTACCAAACCTTTGGCTTCTAATTCTTTTTTAAGCGCCAACATTTTTTCAGAAATGGCTTGTAGTTGTTCTTCGCCCTTGTAAATAGGCACAATCACCACATGGATGGGTGCTAATTTTGGAGGCAATACCAAGCCATTATCGTCAGAGTGCGTCATAATCAGCGCACCCATCAAGCGCGTAGAAACGCCCCAAGAAGTAGCCCAAACGTAGTCTAATTTTCCTTCTTTGTCGGCAAATTTTACTTCAAATGCTTTCGCAAAATTTTGCCCTAAAAAGTGCGATGTTCCTGCTTGAAGCGCTTTTCCGTCTTGCATTAATGCTTCAATGCAATACGTTTCTAAAGCACCTGCAAAACGCTCGCTTGGAGATTTTACACCTTTGATAACGGGCATCGCCATAAAGTTCTCGGCAAAATTACCATACACGTGCAACATTTTTTCTGCTTCTTCAATGGCTTCTTGTTTGGTGGCATGAGCCGTGTGACCTTCTTGCCATAAAAATTCTGCAGTGCGTAAAAATAAACGTGTACGCATTTCCCAACGCACTACGTTTGCCCATTGGTTTATCAATATCGGTAAATCTCTATACGATTGAATCCATTTTTTGTAAGAATTCCAAATGATGGTTTCGGATGTTGGACGTACAATCAATTCTTCTTCTAGTTTAGCGTCTGGGTCAACGATGATGCCGCTGCCATCTTCTGCATTTTTTAAGCGATAATGCGTTACTACGGCACATTCTTTAGCAAAACCCTCTATGTGTGAGGCCTCTTTACTTAAGTAAGATTTAGGTATAAACAAGGGGAAATAGGCATTGGAGTGGCCTGTTTCTTTAAACATTTTATCCAAAACTTCTCTCATGTTTTCCCAAATAGCATAGCCGTAAGGTTTTATTACCATACATCCTCTAACGTCTGAATGCTCTGCTAAATCTGCCTTTTGTACAAGTTCATTGTACCACTCTGAATAGTTCTCTGATCGTTTTGTTAATCCTTTACTCATTAAAAATATAGTTTGGTATAGTTTTTGTTAATTTTTTGTTAAGCGCTTGACAAAATTACTAATAATATCGAGTACGCTTTTAAAAAAGAATTTTTATGCTTAAATTTACTAACCCATAAAACCCCAGTAGTTATGAAGCAAATTATTTATACCTCCTTACTTGCACTTCTTATTGGCTCTTGTGCCACAGGAAAAAAAGTTGCTTTTCAAGATGACGTGTATGATAACACGCGCCAAACTAAAGTGTATGCTACTGCAAGCACAGACAACACTGAAGCAACAGAAGAGCTTTACAGCGATGAATACTACATGGATGAAACGACTGACCAACAAGTGGTAAACAATTATTACAATTGCAACTGCAACAACGGTGGTTTTAACGACCCTTGGAGAAATTGCAGAAACAACAGCCGATTTGGTATGAGTGTTGGCATGGGCTGGGGCAATAGTATGTGGGGATACAATCCTTATGGATCTGGTTACAATAGCCCTTGGGGTTACGACCCTTACTTAGGTTGGGGACCTAATTATCAAAATAATTTTGGTTGGAACAATGGCTATGCTTGGGGTTACAATCCTTACAACAATATGTACAACCCTTATTACTACGGAGGTGCCTCACAAAATAATTACACATTAGGTTCTAATGAAGGGTCAAATGGTTCTTCAAGTGTATATGGAAAAAGAGGAGGGTATTCTACTTCTCATAGAGGAAACCCAAATACATTGGGAACAAATAACCCTACTTACACTAGAAGTTCTTACACAAAATCTAACGGAAGTACCAAATCAAATTCGGGGAGCGATGCCAATACAAGCAATACCGTTCGTCAGCCGCTTAGCCCTAGAAGTGTAAATACCGTAAACTCTGGTACTACCGATCGTACTTACACACGCACTAACACGCCTACTTACAGGAGCTCATCTACAAATAACAATGGCTCTTACACGCGTTCAACTACCACAAGAACAAGAGTTGATTACGACACCCCTTCTCGTAGCACTTCGCCTTCCATGTCTTCTCCAAGTAGAAGCAGTGGTAGTAGTTCTTCACCTTCACGCAGCACTTCTTCAGGTACTAACTCAAGACGCCCTTAGCCATGAAAACGATATTAGCAACTTTATCTGCTCTAATTTTAGGGCTGACGGCTATCGCTCAATCTGAAATTGACGTGCTACGCTATAGCTACATTACAGGTGGCGGAACGGCTCGCTACATGAGTATGGGAGGTGCATTTGGTGCGCTTGGTGCTGATATGAGTTCTGCAAGTACCAACCCTGCTGGATTGGCACGCTACAGCAAATCTGAGTTGGTGTTTACCCCTGGTTACCATTATGCCGAAAACAATTCTTTTTACAACGGAAACAATGCTTATGCTACCAACTCTACCCTAAACATTACCAACGCTGGTTATGTAGGCACGTTGGTAAACGAAAAGCCAGACATGACCAGATGGAAGACGGTGCAGTTTGGTATAGTTTACAATAAGTTGCATAATTTTAACTACAATACTACGATTAAGGGTAGCGACCCAAGTTCTATATCGCACATGATGGCCAATTATGCCAACGGAAGATCTACAGACTTTAACATTGAAAACGACCCATTTGGTTCAGGGCTATTTTTACTAGGCGAAGTGATTTACGAAGATGAAAACAACCCCAATACGTATTACTCTTACATAGAAACAGACGTAAACCAAACTAAAACCATAAACAGACGTGGCTCGTTGGGCGAAACCACCATTTCTTTTAGTGGTAACTATGATGATATGTTGTATGTTGGAGGTAGTGTGGGCATACAGCGTTTGCGTTACACGCAAGAAGATAGCTATTACGAAGACATTATTGACCAATCTCAATCGTTGATAAAGGATTTGACCTACAATGAAACGTTTACCGTTGACGGAACGGGCTTTAATTTAAAACTGGGTGCCATTTATTTGCCAACATCTTGGTTGCGTTTAGGAGTTGCCTACCATACGGCAACCATTGTAAACATTAGCGATAATTATACCGCAACATTAATTAGCAACGATACCATTTTTACTACCCCTCTTGAAGTAGGTATAGAGGGCGGCTTTGACTATAAAGTGCGCACCCCTTCTAGAACCATTATTAGCGTAGCGGGAGTTATTGCAAAGCGCGCCATACTATCGTTAGACTATGAAGTAGCAGACATAAGCAAAGCATGGCTTAAAGCAGACAGTGAAGGTGTATTTAACTTTGAAAACGAAATGGTGCGCAACACCTTTCAGTCGGTGAATACCATACGCTTGGGTGCAGAATACAAACTTAACGATGCGTGGGTGGTACGGGCAGGTTTTGCTAATTTCTCCTCACCTATTAAACAAGATTTTACCATTGCTAACCCTGCGCGCCAAACCTATAGCTTTGGAATTGGTTACAGAACAAAGAACTTTTTTTGGGATGTGGCGTTTGCCAACACTACTTGGAGCGAAGACTACTACCTATACGACCCTAACTT
>CAYVVI010000123.1:0-4966 GCA_964455265.1 uncultured Flavobacteriales bacterium
GCTCAATCATTCTGCCATTTTTATCGAATACATAACGGTTGTAAAGGTGCTTATCTACAATGGGTTTTAACTCTTTTTTGTAAGAGGTATGCGCCAATACTTCTTTTATCTTATTGTTTTTTATGTAGGTTGGATTAAATGAAATACCAAGGTCTCGTAACCCCAAATCGGTTATCATTTGCCCATGAGAAACAGACAAACACAGCGTAAAAAATATGATTAGTTTATAACGCATAAATCGGCAACAAAAGAACATAAAATAATCGTGCCGAAATTAAGCGTTTAGAAAAGTGATGAACAGTTAATGCTTAAAAAGAACTCCCTATTCTTGCGACTTTAACTCTTTTTCTCTTAATCTTGCCAAGATTAATTTCTTCCTCTTTTGTAAAAAACCTTTCGCCTGTATTAGAAAAAAACACCTCAGAGTTTTTAGGAACTAAAAGTTTAAAAAATCCCTTTTTATCTGTTTTAGTCTGATAAAGAGTGTCATTAACCACGAAGTAGACATTTTTAAATTTCTCTTTTTTATTTTTATAGAATAAATATCCCGTTATGTAGCAGTATTTAGAAGAGTCTGATATTACTGTATTGACATCACTTTGAGAATATGAATTTGTGTTGAGAATACCTCCTGCTACAATAGAAGTTGCTATGGCTATTTTTTTGATTGGGAATAAATACTTCAATATATCCAATTGGCTTTCTTCAATTCTTACACATTTATTTGTGCCCAAGAATTTTTTTTGAATGACATTGATATCGAAATTTGTTAAATCAAACACTTCTCTTTCACATACATTACAAAATCTGCCATTTTTTGAAAAGGTCATATTATCCCAAGACTCTTCGCAAGGATTATCAAAAATTGACTTTATTTTCATAGCTCAATAATTTATTCTCTATGATGACGAATAATATTTAGATAAAGTTGCTTTTAATAATAAAAAACCCCTCTCTTTCGGAGAGGGGCTAGGGGAGAGGTTGTTATTTCCCCTCCACAAAATATTTGTAAAACAACGGAATGGTTTCGATGCCTTTTAGGTAATTGAAAATTCCGTAGTGCTCGTTAGGCGAGTGCAGCGCATCCGAATCTAAACCAAAGCCAAACAGTAAACTATCAATGCCCAACTCTTGTTTGAATAATGCTACAATCGGAATACTTCCACCGCCACGTGTAGGGATGGGTTTTTTGCCATAAGTTTCTTCCATGGCTTTGCTGGCAGCACGGTACGCAACAGAATTAGTTGGCGTTACCACTGGCTCACCACCGTGGTGCAACTTCACACTCACCTTCACCGATTTTGGCGCAACAGAGTTGAAATAATCAATGAATAATTTTTCTATTTCTTTAGAACTTTGGTCGGGCACCAAGCGCATAGAAATTTTTGCGTTAGCTTTTGAAGGCAACACTGTTTTCGCGCCTTCGCCTGTGTAGCCACCCCAAATTCCGTTTACATCTAACGTAGGGCGTATACCCGTGCGCTCAATAGTTGAGTAACCTTTTTCCCCTTGAATGTCGTCTATGTTAAGGTCTTTTTTGTAGTCTTCTAAATCGAAAGGTGCTTTAGCCATTTCAGCACGCTCACCTGCGCTTAGCTCTTGCACTTTATCGTAAAAACCTGGTATGGTAATATGAAAATTTTCATCATGGCATGAAGCAATCATTTTGCACAACACATTGATAGGATTTGCCACCGCACCACCATACACACCGCTGTGTAAATCACGGTTTGCGCCAATCACTTCTACTTCCATATATGCCAAACCTCTTAAGCCCGTTTCAATAGAAGGCGCATCGTTAGCAATGATAGACGTATCTGAAATTAAAATAGCATCTGCTTTTAGCTTGGCTTTATTTTCTTTTACAAACGTGCCTAAATTGTCAGAGCCCACTTCTTCTTCGCCTTCAATCATAAACTTTACGTTACATGGTAAAGAGTTGGTTTTTATCATCAACTCAAATGCCTTAACGTGCATATACATCTGACCTTTATCATCACACGCACCACGCGCAAAAATGGCACCATCAGGGTGAATGGCGGTTTTCTTTATCACGGGTTCAAACGGAGGTGAATCCCACAATTCTAAAGGGTCTGCTGGTTGCACATCGTAGTGACCATATACCAAAACGGTTGGTTTAGATGGGTCAATCATTTTTTCGCCATACACAATAGGATGTCCTTTGGTTTCGCAAATTTCTGCGCTATCTACACCGGCATCTAATAATGATTTTTTTACAGCTTCAGCGCAGCGTCTTACATCTGCGGCATATTTTGGGTCGGCACTTACCGAAGGTATTTTTAATAAGTCAATCAGTTCGTTAATGAATCTGTCTTTGTTGTCGTTTACGTACGTTTTAATGTTGCTCATTTTTTGTGAAATTTTGAAGTACAATGTTAGCAGAAAATAGCCGATTTTGCAAGAGAAATTTGTAAATAGTGTCAGTTCGAGCGGCTAGTACTGAGCTTGTCGAAGTAAGTTGAGAACTTGGCACAATGTAGACATCTCGACTCCGCTCGATGTGACATTGTTTTGGATGTAAATTTTAGTATTTGTATTTTTTGTACTACCTTTCGGAGAATGAAAAACTTGTGGCTAATAGCAGTGGTGGTGTTTTCCTTTTTTGCGTGTAACGAAAAAAAGGAACAAGAACTTACGCCCATTTATGCCGATGCTTTTTACGAACCCGATTTCATCCCTTACCTAATGCTAAAGCATGGGGTGGATACGATAAAAGTTATAGATTCTGCGATGCAAACAACTTGGAAATGGAAAGACAAGGATAGCATGTTAAGTTCTATTTTCACTTTTAATAGAGAAACAAAGCTTTCAAAATTTTTCCCATTAGCACCAATGCCAAATAATGAATATGCAATGTTTGGAGAAGACTCTTTGTTAAGATATGTTACTTATGGCTCATGTTCTCCAGTTTGTTACGAGTTTGAATTTAAGCCTACCTATACTATTATAAATAGGATTGCTACATCAAAGAATTTTTATTTTAATCAAAATGACTCTATAATTTTTATTAAAGAAGTTAATAGTAAAAAATCTGTTTTTGATACTGAATTTGTTTTGAATGATAGTAAAATTATAGAAATTTTAAATGGTGATTTTATAACTGTTGATTCAACAAAGACTAAAAGAATATATAAAGACAACAAATTATTGCAGTCAATAAGTTATAACATTCACACTTCCCAAGGTAAAATTGATTCAGTTGTTAAAACCTTTTTTTGGAATTCAAATGAAATTGAAAAGATAAAGTTTGTTCATCATTATTCAATTAATGAGTGGCATGGCACAACTAATTTTGGTAGACTATCTTTTTTATATTTTAATAACGAACTCCCAACTAAAAGGGTTTACTATTTAGAGTCCGATTCTATAATTTTGAATTACCAAATTATCCGCAATTCTAAATAATCAAACTTTTCCCAGTCATTTCTTTAGGTTGTGGGAGTTGCATTAATTGTAAAATAGTAGGTGCTACATCGGCTAAGCGGCCAGCGTGTAGTTGCTTTACATCCTTGTCAATTACAAAGCAAGGCACAGGATTCACGCTGTGTGCAGTGTTGGGCGTACCATCGGGGTTTATCATTAAATCGGCATTGCCATGGTCGGCAATAATGATGAATGAATAGCCATTGTTTACACCTGTTTCTACTACTTTTTTCGTGCAATCATCTACTACTTCGCATGCTTTTACAATCGCTTCTGGAACGCCTGTATGACCTACCATATCTGGGTTAGCAAAGTTGAGACAAATAAAATCAGCCGATTGTTTTTCAAGCTCTGCACAAACTTTTTCGGTGATTTCGTGAGCACTCATTTCGGGTTGTAAATCGTAGGTAGCTACTTTCGGAGAGCTAACCATAATGCGGCTTTCACCTGCAAATTCTTTTTCTCTTCCTCCCGAAAAAAAGAAGGTAACGTGCGGATATTTTTCTGTTTCGGCAATGCGAATTTGTTTTAATCCTGCTTCGCTGATAACTTCTCCCAATGTGTTGTTGAGGTTGTCTTTATCAAACACTACGTGTACGTTTTTAAACGTTTGGTCGTAGTTGGTCATGGTTACGTAATGCAAATTTATCGGGTGCATGTTTTGCTCGTGAAACGCTTGTTGCGTTAGTGCCATGGTAATTTCACGGCAGCGGTCTGTTCTAAAGTTGAAACAAATCACCACATCGCCTTCTTTTATCACACCATGTTTATCAATAATTTTTGGTTCGATAAATTCATCGGTAATGTTTTTGTTGTAAGAATCTTCAATCGCTTTTACAGAAGAACTGTAAGATTCGCCCACGCCATGCACCATCAAATCGTATGCTTTTTTAATGCGCTCCCAGCGTTTGTCTCTATCCATAGCGTAGTAACGACCAATTACCGAAGCAATTTTTGTAGGTGTGTTTTCAATGGCAGTTTCTAATTCTTGAATGTAACCATGTGCACGTTTTGGGTCGGTATCGCGCCCATCGGTAAACGCATGAATGTAGGATTGTGTAATGCCCATATCATTCGCCATATAGCATAAATCATACAAGTGCTCTTGCATAGAATGTACGCCACCTTTAGAAACCAATCCGATAAAATGCACGGCTACATTTTTTTCTTTAGCATAATTAAATGCATTTACCAGCGCTTCATTTTCACGAATGCTTTTGTCTTCAATCGCTTTGTTGATGCGCACCAAATCTTGATACACCACGCGCCCTGCACCAATGTTTAAGTGGCCCACTTCGGAGTTGCCCATTTGTCCTTGCGGCAAGCCCACATCTTCTCCGTAAGTAATTAATGTGGTATTAGGATAATTGGTGTACAAGCTATCTACAAAAGGCGTGTTGGCTAAAAATGTTCCATCGGTTTGGTCTTTTTTACCAATGCCCCATCCGTCTAAAATTATCAGTGCTGTTTTTTTCATTTGTGCGTGTTAACGTAGTAACGTGTTAATGTGTTATCGTGTTTT
>CAYVVI010000124.1:0-2821 GCA_964455265.1 uncultured Flavobacteriales bacterium
AGCTAAGTATGGTTGAATTTACTATAAAGAAATCGCCCAGCCACATGCCAAGTGGGGTCATGCCTGCAAATATTGCCAATGCCGAAATAGCTATACGTTTGTTTAAACCCATTGCAACCATATACGTTACCAATGTAATGGCTATAGGAATGTGATGTAGCAATACTCCAAAGTAAAGCGAATTGCCCTCGCCTTCGTGATGGTGGTGACCAACATGGTGGGCGTGTTCGTACAAATGCCCTTGATTTAGGGGCATGCCTTCTATAACCGAGTGAATGCACAAACCAATAAACACGGTGAGTGGAAAAACTTGCTTGGCATTTTTATGCACGTGCACATGACCATGCTCTATGCCTTGAGAAAATACTTCTAATACTACTTGCAATAAAAATCCTGCTAAAAAGAAATAGCCCACTTTAAAAGGATCATCACCTGAAAATACTTCAGGGAAAATATGCAGAGCCGCCATCGCTAATATGAACGCACCACTAAACGACAATAAAAATTTAATGTGTTTTTTGGTGGGCTTGTAAAACAACAGCGCTGCCAACCCAAACAAAAAAGGGATTAAAAAAATGAGTGAAAATTGAAAAACTGTAGCCATTATAATTTACTCACAATTAGTATTAGTCGGTCAGATGTGTTTTCATCGTATTCATCTAACTTGTAAGAACCAAATATATCTGATACTTGTAGATTAGCTTGTTCAAACAAGTCGGTAAATTTATCTAAATCTATCAATTGCACTTGCTCTGTAAAATGATAGCTGTTGCCTTCATCTTCAAAACGAATATGCTTAATCACTTTGCCATTAACAATTTCACGTTCTAAGTTAAATGTAATGCCATCAACAAATTTAGTCTCGTTACGCACCAAAGATTGCTTTACTTTTTCTGCGTTAAAAAAATCAATCACCAAACGCCCACCACGTTTTAAACTGTTCTTAACAGATATCAACGTGTTTAAGTTTTCTAAATCTTCATTAAAATAACCAAAGCTGGTAAACAAGTTGAAAACATAATCAAACGCTTCTGGGTAATACATTTCACGCATGTCATGCACTTCAAAGGTGAGGGAATCATTTTGATGTTGATTAGCAAACTCAATACTGTTTTTAGATAAGTCCACACCAATTACCTTATGCCCATGTTTATTAAGCATTACCGAATGTCTGCCTCTGCCACATGCCAAATCTAAAAAGCGACTATTGGCTTCGGGCTGCAAATATTTTAGTAGATTTGAAATGAAAAATTCAGCTTCGGAATCGTTTCTATCTTTGTATAATAAATGATAGTATTTCGAATCGAACCAATTTTCAAACCAATCTTTTGTTGTTGTGCTGCTCATAGAGGGGCTCAAAAATAGAAAATAGTTTTAAGGAAACACTCATAACGAATGAAAAGAATAGCTGTTTTTACATCAGGAGGAGATTCGCCCGGCATGAATGCGTGTATTAGAGCCGTAGTGCGCAAGGCAATTTCACAAAACATAGAGGTTTTTGGTATTATGCGTGGCTACCAAGGCATGATTGAAGGCGACATTATTCCGTTGTATTCTCACTCTGTAAGCAACATTATTCAACGTGGAGGTACTATTCTTAAATCTGCACGCAGCAAAGAGTTTATGACTGCCGAAGGAAGAAAAAAGGCCTATGATAATCTTAAAAAACACACCATTGAAGGCGTGGTAGCCATTGGCGGAGATGGCACATTTGCGGGTGCTTCGGTATTAATGAAAGAATATCCAGACATAAATTTTATAGGCATACCAGGCACCATTGACAACGATTTATACGGAACTGATAATTGTATTGGCTACGACACTGCTTTGAATACCGTTGTTGAAGCTGTAGATAAAATCCGAGACACAGCAGCTTCTCATGATAGATTATTCATTGTAGAAGTAATGGGTAAAGATGCTGGTTTTATTGCTTTGCGTAGTGGAATTGCCGTTGGCGCAGAAGCTATTTTAGTTCCTGAAACACCTACTTACATTGACGCTTTGATAGAAAAATTGCGTGTTGGTTTGCGTAATAATAAAATGAGCAGCATCATTATTGTTGCCGAAGGTGATGATTCTGGAGGTGCGTATGAAGTGCAAAAACACATCCAACAACATTTCGATTGTTTTGATATACGTGTGTCTATTTTGGGACACATTCAGCGTGGTGGAAGTCCATCTGCACAAGATAGAGTACTCGCTAGCCGCATGGGTGTAGCAGCAGTTGAGGCATTAGCTCAAGGCAAAAAAAATGAAATGATAGGCATTGTAAATGGTGAAATAAAATACACTTCTTTCGAGCAATCCATCAAACACCATTTAAGTGTAAACCGCAATTTATTAGAACTGGCCGAAGTGCTATCATTGTAATTTCCTGTGAGTAGAGAAACCAAATTTGTAGATGTAATAGTACCGTTGGCAGTGCCCAACCTTTATACCTATCGTGTGCCTTTTGAGTTGAATGATGCGGTATTAGTAGGGCAGCGCGTGGTAGTACAATTTGGAAAAAACAGACTCTATACAGCTGTTGTAGCTTCGGTGCATGATAAAGCTCCGTTGCAATACACCGCAAAATATTTACACGCAGTGTTGGATGATCAACCGATTGTAAACAACATACAAATTACATTTTGGCATTGGTTGGCAGACTATTATTGCTGCACCATTGGTGAAGTAATGTTGGCAGCTTTGCCCGCAGCACTAAAATTATCTAGCGAAACACGTGTGTTACTAAACCCAGATTTTACGGATAAAACCCAGCTAAGCGATGAAGAATATTTAATTATAGATGCTCTTGAAATTCAACAAGTATTATCGTTGC
>CAYVVI010000124.1:2921-4939 GCA_964455265.1 uncultured Flavobacteriales bacterium
GATGAAGAATATTTAATTATAGATGCTCTTGAAATTCAACAAGTATTATCGTTGCAAGATATTTCTGACATCCTTCAAAAGCAAACCGTTTACCCGCACATAAAAAGTTTGTTGCAGCAAAAAGCGGTAGTGTTAGAAGAAGAACTCAAAGAAAAATTCAAACCGAAAATAAAAGCATTTGTTTCTTTAAACGAACGCTATAAAAACAATACCGAAGAAGCGTTTAATCTTTTAAGTCGTGCACCCAAGCAAGCAGACATTTTACTCATGTTTTTGCAAATGGCAAAAGAAAACGCGCACGGCAGAGTAGATAAATTAAAGTTACAAGAAGCCAGTTACAGCAATGCTTCTAATATTACTGCGCTGGTAGAAAAAAATATTTTTACGGTAGAAGAAATTGAAGTTGGGCGTTTTGTATTCGACCCTTCAAAGGCATCATCTTCGCCAAAATTATCTGAAGAACAAACACGTGCAAGTGAAGAAATTAAACAGCATTTTATAGATAAGCAAACGGTATTGTTGCATGGTGTAACAGGTAGCGGAAAAACTGAAATTTATGTGCATCTTATGGCAGAGTATATTGCCAAAGGAGGCAAGTGTTTATACTTAGTTCCTGAAATTGCTTTAACTACGCAATTGGTGGGTAGATTAAAAAGTTTTTTTGGCGATAGAGTAGGTGTGTACCATTCTAAATTTAACGATAACGAGCGTGTAGAAATTTGGCAAAATACCATTAACGAAAACAGATACGATGTTGTTATTGGAGCACGCTCTGCGCTATTTTTACCTTTCGAAAAATTAGATTTAATTATTGTGGATGAAGAGCACGAAAGCTCCTTTAAACAATACGAACCAGCGCCCCGCTATCACGCTAGAGATGCAGCGCTGATGCTTGCAAAAATGCACGAGTGTAAAGTGCTGCTAGGTTCTGCCACACCATCTATAGAAAGTTATTGGAACGCAAAAGAAAATCATTTTGGATTGGTAGAATTGTTTACACGATACAGTGGTGTAATGCTTCCCGAAATATTTTGTGCAGACATTCAAGAGGAGCAAAAACGTAAAAAAATGCACTCGCATTTTTCATCCTTTTTAATAGAACACATCAAACAAGCGTTAGAGAATAAAGAACAAATTATTTTGTTTCAAAACCGCAGGGGTTATGCGCCTTTATGGAGTTGTGAAGATTGTGGATGGGTACCTCAATGCCATCAATGCGATGTAAGTTTAACCTATCATAAGCATAGCCATTTGTTAAGTTGTCATTACTGCGGACACTCAGAAAAACCACCCATTACGTGTAAAGCATGTGGTAGCAGTAAATTAAAAATGGTGGGCTTTGGTACCGAAAAAATTGAGGAAGAATTGGCAATATTTTTTCCTGCGGTAAAAATTGCCCGTATGGACTTAGACACCACCCGCACCAAGCACGCACACGCCAATATCATTGAACAATTTGAAAACAGAGACATTGATATTTTGGTGGGTACGCAAATGGTTACCAAAGGTCTTGACTTTAACAATGTAGGTTTGGTAGGCGTACTCAATGCCGATTTGATGTTGTCTTTCCCCGACTTTAGAGCATTTGAACGTTCGTATCAACTTATGGCGCAAGTAAGTGGCCGTGCGGGGCGTCAGCAAAAGCGTGGAAAGGTAGTTATACAAACGTATAACCCCAACCATTGGGTAATTCAAAAAGTAATGTATAACGATTACGCAGGATTGTATCAACAAGAAATTTTAGAACGTAGAAACTTTAAGTACCCGCCTTTTTATCGTTTAATTTCTTTAACGTTTAAGCATAAAGACCGCTCTGTTACCGACAAAGCTGCACAATGGTTTACAAATCAACTTATAGAAAAATTAGGTAAGCCACGTGTGTTAGGACCCGAAACACCTTACATTTCTCGCATCAGAAATTACTATTTAAAAACGGTTCTCATTAAGTTTGAACGCAATGCTTCTGCAAAAGCGGTAAAACAAATCCTCAACGAACAAACCACTTTGCTTTCACAACA
>CAYVVI010000125.1:0-4936 GCA_964455265.1 uncultured Flavobacteriales bacterium
CCATTGTTGGTGCGTCCTTCATATGTGTTGGGCGGACAAAAAATGAAAATCGTAATCAACGAAGAACAATTAGAAACGCATGTGGTAGATATTCTTAACGAGCTACCCGACAATCAAATATTATTAGACCACTTTTTAGGTGGTGCTATTGAAGCCGAAGCAGATGCCATTTGCGATGGAGAAAATGTGTACATCATTGGCATTATGCAACACATCGAACCCGCTGGTATTCACTCTGGTGATTCGTATGCGGTGTTGCCTCCTTATAACTTAGGCGACTTGGTAATGCAGCAAATTGAAGAATATACCAAACGCATTGCCGTTGCTTTGCGAACGGTTGGTTTAATCAATATCCAGTTTGCAATTAAGAACGATAAAGTTTACATCATTGAGGCCAACCCACGCGCATCGCGTACTGTGCCATTCATTGCTAAAGCATACGATGAGCCGTATGTAAATTATGCTACCAAAGTAATGTTGGGCGAGAAGAAAGTCACAGATTTCAACTTCAACCCACGCAAAAAAGGATATGCTATAAAGATTCCTGTATTCTCGTTTGAGAAATTCCCAGAAGTAAGTAAAGAGTTAGGTCCTGAAATGAAATCTACCGGAGAAGCCATTCGCTTTATTGATGATTTAAAAGATCCTTATTTTAGAAAAATATACTCGGAACGTAACTTGTATTTGAGTAAGTAGGTATTGGGTTAACCCAATACACCCCAATTAAGGCTCTATCATACCCAAGTCATACCCCAATCACATCCAAGTCAGAGCTACTTAATTTAATTGGGTAAAGCCAATTATTTAGGAAAAATTTTGGGTTGCTTAGATAATTTTTTATCATGCAACTTATTTTGCCTAAATTGCGTCTGATAAAAAACTAATAATATGAGCAAAACTCTACTTTCTTTGGCTTTATGGCTTGCTGCGCTAGGTCTTTCATCTCAAGATTTATCAAATGGGTTGTTGTTATACTACGATTTTAATGGCAATGCCAACGATATCTCTGGTAATGGTATGCATGCTACTGTTTATGGAGCAACTTTGACCAATGACAAAGAAGGAAACCCTAATAGTGCTTATTATTTTGATGGCGTTGATGATTTTATAGAATTTCCGAATGATAATTCGTTAAAGCCGCAATTGCCTGTAACTATTTCTTGTTATGTTAAAGTTGAAGATTTTTCGAGCTATTCACACCATAGGTTTTTTAATACAGATTTTGCTTTAAATACCTATACTGGTGTAATGTTATCACTTGGTGAAGATGGGGCTATTGCTTTTAATTATGGAGATGGTAAAGCAAATATTACGGGATATCAATCTAGAAGAACAGGGCAAACTCCAGCAGGTGTGTTTAACATTGGAGAATGGGTACATATTGTTGCTATTGCAAGAGGAGTAGAAGACTTTGATATTTATGTTAACTGTCAGAAACAGCCATTAACTTATAGTGGAATAGGTGGTGATTTGGCTTATTCTGGTAACCCTGGTGTTTTAGGTAAGCACGACCAGGTTACAACAGATCCGCTTTATTTTAAAGGATCAATAGATGAAGTACGTTATTGGAACAGAGCATTATCACCTACAGAGATTGAGATCATATGCCAAGAAAAGGGTGTGTTCGGTTTTATTTATAATGATTTTAATCAAAATTGCATAGGTGATGATGAAGTTGGAATAGAAGGAAGAAGAGCTATAATACAACCAGGAAATATAGTTGTAGAAACAGATAGTTCGGGCTATTGGAAAATAGACGAGCTTGCTGCAGGCACTTATGATGTCACTATAGACACTTCGGGTCATTGGGATGCGATTTGTGGATTTACTCAAAGTTTTACCGTAACCGATCCAAATGTATATATTGGAGCACCTTATTTTGGCTTAACGAGTACCCAACCTTGTTCGTCTCCTGATGTGTCTACTTACATGCCTTTCATGCTACCAGGTTTTTCTGATTTAAACGTTTATGTTCAAGCATGTAATGAAAGTTCTGCTACTGGTTCTTTAGTGGACGGTTATGTGGACCTTGCTTTAGATGAATTAATCACCGTAGATGGAGCTACTTTAGCTTATGTTGATATGGGAGATAACACCTTTAGGTTTGATGTTGGCACACTAAACCCAGGGCAATGTGTAAATTTTTCTTTATCTACTACAGTTAGTTTAGATGCTGTTCTTGGGCAAACGCTTTGCTTACAAACTGATTTATTTCCTGTGGAAGATTGTGTATTAGATACTGTTCCAACTCCAGAGCCACCAGACTTTGATCCTTGCGATTTGCCTTGGGACAACTCTTCTATTTTAGTGTTAGGTGAGTGTGTTGGTGATTCTATTGTGTTTACCATTACCAATACAGGAAATTTTGGCGATGGCGATATGGATTGCTTTTCTCCTGTGCGTTTATACATAGACGGAGAATACATTTGGTTAGATTCTATTCAATTGGCAGGAGGAGAAACCTTTACCTATACTTTTTCGGGTGATGGTAGAACCTGGCGATTGGAAGTAGACCAACATCCACTACACCCAGGTAACTCACACCCAAATGCTACAGTAGAACTTTGTGGAGATTCAGATAATTGGACGCCAGACTTAGTTAATATTTTACCACTAGATGATGCCGATCCTATTAGAGATATTTACTGTGGTATTGTTAGAGGAAGTTATGATCCTAACGATAAAATTGGCTACCCTTATGGTGTAGGTGATGAGCATTTAATTGAACCTAATCAAAAAATTGAATACAAAATTCGTTTTCAAAATACTGGTACAGCACCAGCTCAAACTGTTAAAATTATTGACACTTTAGAAGGCGATCTAGATATTTTTTCTGTTCGTTCGGGAGTAAGTAGCCACAACTATGTTTTTAAAATGCATGGCGCTCGTGTACTTGAGTGGACTTTTAACAACATACAACTTCCAGACAGCACTACAAATGAACCCGAAAGCCATGGTTTCGTTACGTTTACTGTAAATCAAGTAAAAAACCTTCCTGATGGAACGGTTATTAATAATTTTACAGATATTTATTTTGATTTTAATGCTCCTATAAGAACGGATACAACTGTTCACGTTATTGGAAGAAGCATTAAAAACCTTCCATTGTCCACACAAAATGTTCTATTGAAAGATTTACAATTAACGATATATCCTAATCCAAACGATGGAACTTTTGTGATAGAAAACTTGCCTGAAAATATTACTCAAATACAACTGTTTGATGTAACAGGAAAAGTAGTGCAGGATTTAACAAATCAAGTAAAAAATAACACAATAAGAGTTAGTAATATCGAAAAAGGAATTTATTTTATTAAGCTATATAACGACTCCTTTTATGCTACACAAAGAATTGTAGTTTCAAAGTAGAATAATAGTTTGATTTATCAAAAAACCCTCCTTGTGAGGGTTTTTTCGTGTATAAAATGTAATTTCGACCAAACATTTAATTTATGACAATAAATTTTAAAGCTCTAATACCTCATGCAATTGCAGTAGCATTGTTTGTATTAATTTCTATGGTGTATTTCTATCCCGCTTTACAGGGATATACCTTAAAAATGCAAGACATCGAAAGCTATAGAGGTATGAGTAAAGAGTTACTCGATTTTAGAAACGAAACAGGAAAAGAAGCACTTTGGACAAATTCTATGTTTGGAGGCATGCCTGCTACGCAAATTTCTGTAGAGCAAAAATCGAATATTTTATTTTATGCATTTAATGTAATTACACTCGGATTACCTTATCCAATCAATATTCTTTTGATGTACATGATTGGGTTTTACATTTTGTTAGTGTGTTTACGTGTAAATCCTTGGGTGGCATTTTTAGGTGCCATTGCCTTTGCATTTTCTACCTATTTTTTAATTATTTTAGAAGCAGGCCACCGCTCAAAAGCATATGCCATTGCGTTTATGCCTTGCGTGTTGGGAGCTATCTTATATACCTACAGAGGAAAAATGTTATTAGGCGCTGTACTTACAGCATTTTTCTTAGCTATAGAAATAGCGCAAAATCACTTGCAAATTACCTACTATTTATTTTTTGTAATTCTATTTCTAGCTGTTGCTGAGTTTTTAAGATTTGTTAAAGAAAAACGAATATCAGATTTTGCAAAAAGAAGTAGCTATTTAGTTGTTGCAGGATTGTTAGCAATAGCTGCCAACACCACTAATTTATGGGGCACATACGAATATGGTAAAGAAACCATTCGTGGTAAAAATGAATTGGCAGAAGCAAAAGGAACCGCAAAAGATGATGGCTTAGATTTAGACTACATGACCCGTTGGAGCTACGGCAAACAAGAAACAGCAACGCTTGTTATTCCCAATGCCAAAGGCGGTTCTACAGGTAGTATGATAAGTTCTCAAGAAGATTTATATGCCATTGAAGATCCTGCATTACAACAAGAAGTACTTTCCGTTTATCAAAATGGTGGCTATGTAAATAATTATTGGGGAGACCAACCTGGTACATCGGGGCCAGTGTATGTGGGCGCCATTGTTTTTATGTTTGCGATTGTTTGTGTAATAATGATTGGCGATGCTGTTTCGTGGGCATTGTTGTTAGTCAGTATTTTGGCTATTATGCTATCGTGGGGAAAAAACTTTTTAGGTTTTACAGAATTCTTCGCTCAGTATGTTCCCTTGTACAACAAGTTTAGAGCTGTAACCATGATATTGGTAATTGTTGAATTATGTTTGCCGTTGTTGATGGTGTTATTTGTTCAAAAACTCATTGCTAACAAAGAAGAAATTTCTCAACAACTTAAAAAATTATACATCAGTTTAGGTGCTGTAATAGGTGTGGTATTTTTGTTTTGGTTAATGCCTAAAACCTTTTTTGATTTTGTTTCATCCGCAGAGAAAAGTGTTATTTTAGAAAGTTCAGAAATTGTAAATTATAGAGTTGGAGTGTTTAAAGCAGATGCCATACG
>CAYVVI010000126.1:0-4906 GCA_964455265.1 uncultured Flavobacteriales bacterium
CTGGTAGACACGCAGGACTTAAAATCCTGTGACCATTGCGGTCGTGCGGGTTCAAGTCCCGCCCCGGGTACTAAAGGTCTCAAGCATATTTATGCTTGAGACCTTTTTTGTTTTATACACTTTATGAATGCCATTGCTTAATTATGAGCAACAAAAAACCCCAAGCTTTTGCTTGGGGTTTTTCTATTATATAAGGAGTTTAGCTTATCCTACAATTGCATTGAAATCTGAGTTGCCAAAGAATTTAACAAACTCTCTATCACCTTTAGCTTTAGCTTTTAAAGAAGCATCTTTCGCTACAGCAGATTTTAAGTTGTTTAATACTAGGTCAGCATTCATGGTTCTAGCACCAACGATTGCTTTTAAGTAGTAACCCATAGCTGAATCTTTATCAGAAGAAGCATCGATAGTTTTAAGAGCAGCATCGTAGTCGCCATTTAATAACTGAGCTAATGCTTTGTTAAATGTGCTGTTGTTACCAAAGTTAGCAATAGCATCCGTATAGTCACCATTTTGGATGTTAACGATACCTTTGTTATAGTTTACTTCGTCACCTGCACCAGCAGCTTCAGCATATAGTTCCATTGCTTTGTTTCTGTCGCCTTTTAAACGAGCAACAACACCTAAGTTATTTTTAACGATGGCAGTTTCTTGGATAGAAGCAGCTTTTTTGAAGTTAGCTTCTGCTTCTGTTAAGTTGTTTTGTAACATTTGAACATAACCAACGTTGTTGTGAGTTCTCCAATCGTTAGCGTAAATTCTTTGTGCTTCTTTGTAAATTCTTAACTTCTCGTTAAGGTCGCTAGTCAAAGTAGCAGCAAATAATAATTCTTCAATTTTTAATGAATCAGGGTTTGATTTAGAAAGAGCAGTTAACTCTTCGTCAGTTTTACCTGATAAATCATAAGATAAAGAAACAACTGATCTTCTTAATTGTGGAAGAATTTCTTTTTCTAAGAACTCATAGGTTTTAGCCATGTTTCTGATTTCTTGCTCTCTTTTTGCTGGATCAGAAGTCATTTGAAGAACTCTTAAGATAAGATCTTTATCAGCGTGTGTAGATTTTTCTACTTCAGCTTTAAATCCATCCCAGTCTTCACCTTTAGGGCTAAGTGTTACAAAAGTTTCAGATTTTGCAGCTTCAACTTTGTTTTTAGCGAAAGTACCAGCCATTGCACCTTTTGCAGAAGCAGCACGGTCGTTAGCTAAGTTGGTGTTCAAATCCATTTCACCTTCAGGTGAAGCGTAAGACATTATGTTAACACCTTTTAAAGTGATTCTGTCATTTTTTGTAGCAGCAGCAACAAATGCCTCAAATGCTTTTACGTCAGCATCTTTAGTTTCGTTAGGACGAACGTTAGATTTGTTTTTTTCGTAGTTGATTACAGCTACTTGCTCGTGAGATGTTACTCTTACAAACTGATCTTTTGCCATAATTACTTTGTCATCGCTCATAACTAAGTATGGAGTAATGATAGTAGCATCAGCAATTTTATCTGTAACGATAAGGTCTTTTACTTTAGTTCCTTTTTTGGGAAGAACTTTTACTTTTAAATCAGCGTGCTCTAAATTAGAGTTGTAAGCAATTTTGCTTGTGTATTTAAAGCTTCCGCCTTCTTTAGGAATAACGATACCGTTATCGGCAGCTTTATGTCCTTGGAATTTTTCCATTTTAAAAGCATACTCTTGGCCATCTTTGCCAATTAAAACAGGTGTAACTTCTACAACTGCTTTTTTGTGAATGCCTTTTTCTTTAAAAGTACCATTGATAACTAACTCAACAGTATCACCGTGCATTTGCAACGGATTGTCTTTTACCTTGTAGTCGATGTCTTTAACAAGGTCGCAAGAAGATAATGCTAAGCTTCCTGCCATTGTTACGATTGCTAAACTTTTTAAATGTTTCATTTTTTTTATAAATTGTTTTTTCCGAGCGCAATATTACTCACTATTTTTTGAACAACCAACTATTTTTAACACAGATGTGCTTTCGGGCTGAAATCTTTGAGATTTATATATAATTCATGAATAGATTTACGTAGCTTAGGGTGTTGATAATCAGAGCACAAATCAAGCAATGGAGCTAAGGCAAACCCTCGTAAATGTAACTGTTTATGAGGAATGGTTAGCTGTTCATCTTCAAACACTTCAGAATTGTATAGTAAAATATCTATGTCAATAGACCTATCGGAATATTGCTGTCCGTTAAGTCTAATTCTGCCTAGTTTTTGCTCTATAAAATGAATTTTTTCGAGCAATGTAAGCGGAGAAAGCATCGTTTTAAATTCTATTGCTTGATTTAAAAATAACTTTTCAGATTGAAATCCCCACGATTCAGATTGATAGACGCTAGATCGGTTAGAGATTTCTCCATGCGCAGACAAAAGTTCATCTGCCGCTTTAAAGAGCGTTAAGCTACTTTCATCGTTTCCTCCAAGCAACAGATAGTAAACATTTGTAGAAACCATTAATCTAAGCTAATTACCATTGGTGTAAAATTCCTGCACTCATTTATTATGCAAATGTACATTTGATGTATTAAATCACTAAACAATGAAAGACTTTTTTAAATTTTTTACCGCATCCGTTTTAGCTATAATTGTAACAATTGGGTTATTTATAGGAATAACAATAGCTATTGTAGTGGCTTTTGCCAGTTCGGCATCAGATATAACAACAACCGTTGAAAAGAACAGCATTTTAGAAATTGACTTTGATTTTGCAATGGGAGAAACCTCAAATGCAGGGTTTGACCCTAATTCTTTTTCGTTGTTCAATGTTGTTGGGCTTGATGCTTTTAGAGCAACAATAGAAAAAGCAAAAGAGGATAAAAAAATAAAAGGAATTTTACTCAATTTATCTTCAACTCCATTTGGATTTTCAACCGTAAAGGAAGCGCGTCAAATCTTAGCTGATTTTAAAACTTCAGGAAAATTTATCATTGCTTATAGCGAAACACTTTCTCAAGGGGCTTATTACATGGCGTCTGTTGCAGATGAAATTTATTTGTATCCCGAAGCCAACATGGAATTTTTAGGGTTGAGCAGCGAAGTAATGTTTTTTAAAAATGCTCTTGAAAAACTTAAAGTAGAAGTGCAAGTAATAAGAGGCAGTAACAATAAGTTTAAAAGCGCTGTTGAACCATTTATTTATGAGCAGATGAGTCCAGAAAATCGTGCGCAAATTGAGCAGTTTTTAAAAGGACTTTGGAACGAACTTCTTTCTGATATCAGCAAAAACAGAGGACTAACCCCAGAAAAATTAAATTACATAGCCGACAATATGTTGGCTGTTACACCCAGTGGAGCACTAGAACAAAACATGATAGACGGGCTGTTGTATTATGATGAGTTAGATGCATTACTCAGAAAAAAAATAGACATAAAAGAAGATGAAGACATTAATTTAGTTTCTCTTAAAAAATACCAAAGGTCTTCAAGCTCCATAAAAACCACTACATCAAAAGGAAACGTGGCTGTTATATATGCTTCTGGCGAAATTATTAGCGGAAAAGGGGATGACCAAACCATTGGTTCTGAAACACTATCAAAAGCGATAAAAGAGGCCAGAGAAAACAAAAATGTAAAAGCCATTGTCTTGCGTATTAACTCACCTGGAGGAAGCGCATTAGCATCAGACATTATTTGGAGAGAATTAGAAATCACTAAAAAAGAAAAACCCATTGTTGTTTCTATGGGAGATTTGGCTGCGTCTGGAGGGTATTATATTGCTTGCAATGCCAACAGAATTTTTGCACAACCTACAACACTTACTGGCTCAATAGGAGTGTTTGGAATGATACCCAACATGCAAGGAATGTTTAACGAACATTTAGGAATAACATTTGACATGGCAAAAACCAACAAGCACAGCATGATTTCATTATTTAAGCCACTTCAAGAAGACGAAAAATTAGTTATCCAAAAAGAAGTAGATAGAATTTACGATAGCTTTATCAGCAAAGTTGCTGTTGGAAGAAATGTAACCAAACAACATGTAGATAGCATTGGTCAAGGACGCGTGTGGTGTGGTACCGATGCCATTGCAATTGGTTTAGTAGACGAATTAGGGTCGTTAAATGATGCGGTAAATTATGCAGCATCCTTAGTAGAAATAAAAGAAGATGATATTAAAATCATTACTTACCCAAAACGTAAAGAAGATAAATTACAAGAAATTTTAATGGCTTTTGAAGATATGGATGACGAAACGCAAACCAAAATGAAATCAACCCTAACAAAAGAATTTTTAGAAAAAGCCAAACAACTCAATTCGATAAATCAAAAAGACATATACCAAGCACGTTTAATGTTTGATATTACTATTAAGTAAGAAAAGTAATTAAGCGATGGAGAGATGAAGTTAAAAGAAGATTGAGCAGTCATGAATTTGATTTTATAGACCTTCGACCTTTAGACCTTTAACTTCAACAAATATTTTCTATATTTGTCCATCAACAAATACGTAAAACCAATTAGCATGAGCAACAATACATTTTTTGACGATTCAACCAACGGTGTAGGATTTATTTACGTTATTATTGCATTGGCAGTAATCTTCGGAATAGTTCTATTCCTCTAATTTCACCGTTAAAATAAGTTGATATGCCTATCAACTCGCTGTTTTCTTGGATAATTAAAAAACGTGTTCATCAAATTGAACTGTTCAAAAAATATCCTTTAGAAACACAGCAAGAAGTGTTTTCTAAACTGGTTGATTTTGGCAAATACACCGAGTTTGGTCAAACCTATCATTTTTCTTCAATAAAATCTCCAAACGATTTTAAGGAGCAAATTCCTCTACAAAATTACGACACACTAAAGCCCTACATTGAGCGCATAATTGCAGGTCAGCAACAAGTGCTGTGGCCCACAACTACCAAATGGTTTGCCAAATCATCGGGCAC
>CAYVVI010000127.1:0-4865 GCA_964455265.1 uncultured Flavobacteriales bacterium
TATACACCCAATTTTGGGTAGATTGGCGAACATTTTAGTGTTTTTTACTTCTTTTATCAAGGTGTTTTTAATCATTCACACCCTCAAATATACAAAATAGTTTGGCAGGTAATTTCCTGCAATTAAAAGAGCTAAGTAAATCGAGAAATCTTTTACGTTTTAGAAAGGGCAACAAAAAACTACTTCACAAATTCTGTGTTATTTTTTGCTAGTTGAGAAGAGCTTGCCTTTTTGTGGCATCCCCAAAATAGCAGTACTAGAGCGCCTGCGGCAAGTGCGGTTACAATAAATATTCTGAATGATTCTGTACTTGTCATGGCTTAGGATAATTGGCTAGGGTAAACAATTTCTATTTTGATGCCTTGTTTTATTAAGCTCGACATGGCTTCTACAAACACATCTATTTTTAAATCTTCAGACAAAGGCGTATTTTCAAACTTATCTTTTACATTGAATGCAGACAATTGGCAAACCTGCTCACCATTAGTGGAGGTTACCATATTCGATTCGATAACATATTGAGAGCGTGAGTCGCTTAGTAAAATTTCTCTAGGTGTAACATCTACGTGCATAATCGTGCAAATTTCATCTAAGACGCCAAAAGTAAATTAATGGTTGCACACCATGAAAAATTTTCTGTTAAGCTATTGTTACATTAAGCACAATCTTTCCCGAATGTGGCTTAGCTGCATGAAAAATCAGCTCACTTCCTAATTGGCTTTTTGCTAAAACACGATAGTAATTACCCATATACGTGCATTGTACTACATCACATGCTATTCCTTGTTCTGTGTCAGTAACGGAAACTTGATAAGGGCGAATAATTAAAAAGCTACTTAGAGGTGTTTTGTTGATTATTTCTCCTTGTTTAAGAACTGAAAAATCTCCCATAAGCCCCGCAATGGCTTGGTTTTTTGGTTCGGTAAAGAGTTGTTCAACAGTGCCTTTTTGCACTATCTTTCCTTTGCTCATTACCATTAATTTATCACTTAAAATAAAGCATTCTTCGTAATGGTGGGTAACCAAAATTAGAGAGGTATTAAATTGTTTACAAGCGTTTTTAATTAGCTCAATGGTTTGAGATTTGGTATAATAATCAAGGTCGTTAAAGGGCTCGTCTAAAAGCAATAATTTAGGCATTTCGGCTAAGCAACCTGCTATGGCTACGCGTTGTTGCTGGCCTCCAGAAAGCTCTCTGGGGTGGTTGTTTTCAATATCTTTCAACTGAAACAATTTAATGAGCTTGTTGATGATTTGCTCTTTTTTTTCAGGTGTATAATGATAATCAAGATGGTCTTTTATGTTCTCGCGAGCGGTGTAGTCGAGTTTTAGGTCAAAATCTTGAGCTACATATTTAATGGTTTTGTTGCCAGGAATTAATGAGTAAGCAGGTCCTTTTATGCGCTCATTTCCTAAATACACATCGCCCTGCTGCAAGTCGAGTAATCCTGCAACGGCTTTAAGCAAGGTAGATTTACCACTTCCACTTCTTCCTAAAATAGCTAGCGCTTCGCCTTGTTGTAAAGAAAAAGAAACGGCCTCAACTCCTTTTCGGGTTGAAGCCGTTGTATCGTATAAGTAAGTAGCGTTGTTTACTTTAAGCATAGCGGTTGTTAGAGAATCAACATCGCGTCTCCGTAGGTAAAGAAACGATATTTTTCTTTAACGGCTTGTTTGTATGCCTCTTGAATTAATTCCATACCGCCAAATGCCATTACTTTCATGTAAAGTGTAGATAGTGGTAGGTGGAAGTTTGTAACCATGCAATTGGCAATTTGAAACTCGTAAGGAGGAAAAATAAATTTATTGGTCCATCCATCAAAAGGTTTAAGGTGGCCATTTGCCGAAACAGATGTTTCAATAGCACGCATTACGGTAGTACCAACAGCACACACGCGTTTTTTATTGTCAATAGCTTCGTTTACAATGCCTGCTGCTTTTTCAGTAATTTGCATTTGCTCCGAATCCATTTTGTGTTTGGTAAGGTCTTCTACTTCTACCTGTCTAAAAGCACCTAATCCTGCGTGTAAAGTAACTTCAGCAAAGTTCACACCCTTTAATTCTAAGCGTTTCATCAATATTTTACTAAAGTGTAAACCAGCTGATGGCGCTGCTACAGCACCTTCTATTTTAGCATACACAGTTTGGTAACGTTCTTCATCACCAGCTTCAACATCGCGTTCAATTTCGCGTGGCACGGGTGTTTCACCTAATTCAGTAATTATTTTTTTGAACTCTTCGTAAGGACCATCAAATAAGAAGCGAAGCGTACGACCTCTTGAGGTGGTATTGTCAATCACCTCTGCTACTAATGAATCGTCTGGCCCAAAATATAATTTGTTACCGATACGAATTTTACGTGCAGGGTCAACCAATACATCCCAAAGTAATTGCTCGCGGTTTAATTCGCGCAATAAAAACACTTCAATTTTAGCTCCTGTTTTTTCTTTATTACCATACATACGTGCTGGAAATACACGTGTATTGTTTAAAATCATACAATCGCCTTCATCAAAATATTTAAGGATGTCTTTAAATAACTTATGTTCAATCTTTCCTGTTTTGCGATGCACTACCATAAGACGAGATTCTTCTCTTTCTTTGCTAGGGTGTTTTGCAATAAGTTCTTTGGGCAGTTTGAAATCGAATTCGGATAGTTTCATTTTAGTTTGAATATTAATTAGGGGGGCGAAAGTACTACTTGAAAGTACCCTTTGTCAAGTTTTATTGAAAACTATTATTTAAATCCCTGTAAATCAATTAGCTTTTTATATATTCCTTGCTGATTGATTAAGTTATGATGGGTTCCGCGTTCAATTATCTCACCATTATCCATCACAATTATTTCATCAGCATGCATAATGGTAGATAAACGATGAGCAATGACTAAAGATGTTCTATTTTCCATCAATTTTTCAAGTGCTTCTTGCACCAACTTTTCGCTTTCTGTGTCGAGGGCGGAGGTGGCTTCATCTAAAATTAAAATCTGTGGATTTTTAAGAATTGCACGAGCAATACTTATACGCTGACGCTGACCACCGCTTAACTTACCGCCACTATCGCCAATGTTGGTATGGTAGCCATTGTCGAGTTTTACAATAAACTCATGAGCGTTGGCTATTTTAGCGGCACGTATTACCTCTTCCTCGCTTGCTTCTATACCAAAAGCAATGTTGTTAAAGACGGTATCGTTAAACAAAATAGACTGCTGTGTTACAATACCCAAAAGGTTTCTCAAACTATGAAGCGTAAGTTGTTGTATGTTTTGCCCATCAATTAAAATTTCACCTTCATCAATATCATAAAAGCGAGGAAGTAAGTCTGCAAGCGTTGATTTTCCTGAGCCAGAAGCACCTACTAAGGCAATGGTTTTTCCTTTTTCAATAGTTAAAGATACGTTGCGCAACACGTATTGTTTTTCGTATTTAAACGACACATTTTTATACTCAATTTTACCTGAAAATTCGTTTGCTACTAGTGCATTTGGCGCATCTTTAATGGTTTCTTCTGCAGAAGTAATTTCTTTAATGCGCTCCATTGATGCGCTGGCGCGTTTTACATCCGACAAGGCAGAGGTTAGAGATTTAAACGAAGGAATTAATTGCGTCAAAATAGCGATATAACCAATAAAAAAGGAGCTTTCAATTTCGTTGTCGAGCACCATTTTTCCTCCAAACCACAACACAGTTGCAATGGTGGCTACACCTAAAGTTTCGCTAACTGGGGATGCCATGTCCACTTTTCTTAGCATCGAATTCATGGAGGCGGTGTACGCATCGTTTTTGTTCTGAAAGCGTTCTCTAAAAAGACGTTCGTTATTAAATCCTTTAATGATTTTTAAACCAGTAAGTGTTTCTTCTACATAGCTTACCAACTCGGCAACACCTTGCTGTGCTTTAGAAGCGCTTTTTTTCAAACTTTTAGTAATGAGAGAAATTATTACGGCTGTAATGGGCAAGAATATGAATACAAAAAGTGTAAGTTTTAAACTCAGATATATCAATACACCAAAGAAAATAATCACATTTAGAGGGTCTCTAAAAACCGCTTCTAAAGACCGCAATGCAGACCATTCAACTTCTTTTAAATCATTAGTGATTTTAGATAAAATATTTCCTTTTTTTTCTTCTGAAAAATAGGATAACGGCAACACCGTTATTTTGTAATAAATGCTGTTTCTGTAATCTTTTACAATGCCGTTGCGCACTGCAGCCATAAAGTATAGGGCTAAATAGCGAAATACATTTTTAAATAAAATGGAACCAACAGTTATAACACAAATTAACATTAGTACATATTGCGGACTGTTTTCGGTCATACCAACAGCGAGTATGTAGTAAAAATGGTCCACAGCATCGTATCCGCTAGTAAACGGAGTGGTGTTTATCGAACTCGAAAGAATTTTTTCCATACGCCCATTGTTGTTGAACAACACTTCTAACATGGGGATGAGCATGGCTAACGAAAAAAACGAAAAAATGGTGGCACAAAAATTAAATAGAACGTTTAATAACGCGGCTTTTTTATGTGCTTTTAGCAACGAAAGTATTTTTATCAAGTCTTTCATTAAGTTGCAAATATAGTTTAAAACGCTACTTATGGGGTTTAATTACATTAAAACATAGTACTTTTGCATCTATGGCATCACAACGACTAGAAAAAATTTCAGCACTATTTAAACGCGACTTAAACACCATTTTTCAGCAGCAAGCACGCTCTTTGTGTATGGGCGCAATGGTTTCTACTACGGTGGTTCGCGTAGCTCCCGATTTATCTACGGCAAAAGTTTACGTAAGCATTTTTGGGGTAGAAGACAAACAAGCCGTGCTCAACAGTTTAAAGCAAAATTCTAAATCTGTTCGTCA
>CAYVVI010000128.1:0-4795 GCA_964455265.1 uncultured Flavobacteriales bacterium
CAAGTAGGTGGTATTTTTGCATTGAGCAAAGTAGATGAACCCGAAAAGTACATGACCTATTTCATGAAAATAGACAATGTAAAATTCAAGCGAAAAGTCATCCCAGGTGATACCATTGTGTTTGAATTGGAATTAATAACACCTATTCGTAGAGGCATTGTGCACATGCGCGGTGTGGCTTACGTAAACGGTCAGCCAGCTACCGAAGCCGAAATGATGGCGCAAATTGTTAAAGAAAAATAAACTATGAGCATAAGTCCTTTAGCCAATGTACATCCCGATGCCAAAATTGGCGCTAATGTTACCATTGAACCTTTTGCTACCATCACCGCAGATGTTGAAATAGGTGAAGGCACATGGATTGGCCCTAACGCTGTAATTATGGATGGCGCACGAATTGGTAGAAACTGCCAAATATTTCCAGGTGCAGTTATTTCTCCCGTGTCTCAAGATTTAAAATACAAAGGAGAATACACCACTACCGAAATTGGCGACAATACCATCATTAGAGAATACGTAACCATTCACAAAGGCACAACAGATAGAAACAAAACGGTAGTGGGGAGCAACTGTTTGCTAATGGCGTATGTACACATTGCCCACGATTGTCTATTGGGAGATAACATCATCATTGCTAACTCTTCGCAAATTGCAGGACATGTAACCATTGATGATTTTGTCATTATTGAAGGCGTTGTAGCTGTGCAACAGTTTGTGCATATTGGTAAACACGCCTTTATTGCTGGAGGTTCGTTGGTGCGCAAAAATGTACCACCGTATGTAAAAGCTGCACGTGAGCCGCTTTCTTATGTTGGTGTAAACGCTGTTGGCTTACGCAGAAGAGGTTATACCGACCAACAAATCCTCAACATAGAAGATGTTTATAGAACCATTTATGTTCAAAATAGCAACATTTCAACAGCACTAAAAATTGCCGATGTAGAATTGCCTACTTCTAACGAAAAAGAAGAAATTTTAGAATTCATTCGCAACTCTACCAAGGGCATTATGCGCGGACCGATAATCTAATCGTTGTGTATATTCAGTTAGAAAATATCGGCAAAAAGTTTGGTAGAGAATGGATTTTTAAAAACGTCAACCATACATTTTCGGGTGCTGATAAAATAGTCATTTTAGGAGGCAATGGTTCAGGAAAATCTACTTTACTAAAAATCATTTCTGGGTTTTTATCACCATCGGATGGTAAAATTTCTTTCTCCAGAAACAACGAAACGATAGATATAAACGATGTGTACAAACACGTGTCGTACGCTGCGCCTTATGTTGATGTGTACGACCATTACACCTTGCAAGAGCTCATCAATTTTTATCAAAAATTAAAACCCTTAAAAACGATTAATACTTCTTTTGAAGAAGAATTTCAATTGGAAGGTGTGAAGGATAAATTGATAAAAAATTATTCTTCGGGTATGCGCCAACGCGTAAAGTTGGGCTTAGCTATTTTATCCGATTGCCCTTTGTTGTTGCTAGACGAACCCACCTCAAACCTTGATGAAAAAGGCAAACGCTGGTACGCAACCATGATTGAAAAACACGCTTCTGAAAAATTAATTGTGGTGGCTTCCAACAGCCAACAAGAGGAATACTTCTTTTGCCAACAGCAAATAGAAGTGGAGGGGTTTAAGTAATTATTTTTTATCAAATAAGTTTATTTTTTTCTCAATTTCATTTATCTCTTTTCTTATAAAATCTAGTCTATCTATAGAAAATAGATTAATTTTTTTATCTATACGCCAAGTTTTCATAATTGAATGAGCTGTGCTTAAATAATAGGCATAAATATGTTTTATTTCTGTTTCTACTATTTTCCTAAATTCAACAGAAGTATTTAAAGAGTTTTTTAAATACAACACCCTCCCTATCTCAAGAAAAGTTAAGTTAATTTTTTCTATTGAATTAATTAAGTGTTCAGTATTATTTTCTTCAATATAATTTCTTGTTGTTTCTGCAAAGATTTCAAAACCTTCTTTTCCATTCTTATTCTTATAACTATAGTTATTTATATTATTTCTTGCGAGAACAATGGCTTCATACATAACTTTAAAATTTGCTTCATATGAATTTTGTTTATTTGATTCAATTTGTTTTAAGATGGTTATGTAAAGTAGAATAGCAGAAACAAGTCCAATAATTGGAGAGGTTATACCCGAAAATACGGATCCAATGTCTCCATATTTTGTCAAATCGTAAATGGAAAAATTTGTCAATAAATAAGGTCCGATTAACAACCATATTATTGCAATAAATATCAGTGGGAATGCTATTTTCTCAATTACTGCGTTTATTTTTTCCATAAATGTTAAGACTAAGTCTTGTAAAAATAGGATAATTTTTTCAACAATCCCTTTATTCTCCCCTCATAATTCTTCATTCTAACTATTTCGCTATTTTTGTACAAATTAACAATTCATGAATATTTCATTCAACTGGTTAAAACAGTTTATAGATATACCCGTTTCTGCTGAGGAAACCGCGCAATTGCTTACCGATATTGGCTTAGAAGTAGATGGTGTGGAGCGTGTAGAAAGTGTAAAAGGTGGTTTGCAGGGCTTGGTAATTGGCGAAGTGCTTAAAAAAGAAAAACACCCCGATGCCGATAGACTAAGCGTTACAGAAGTAAACGTAGGCAACGAAGTTTTGCAAATTGTGTGTGGTGCAAGCAATGTAGCCGCAGGACAAAAAGTGGTGGTAGCCACTGATGGTACTACCATTTATCCTACCAACGGAGAGCCGTTTAAAATTAAAAAATCGAAAATACGTGGTGTAGAATCTAACGGGATGATTTGTGCCGAAGATGAAATTGGTTTGGGCACCAACCACGATGGCATTATGGTGTTAGATGCCAATGCAAAAGTAGGTTCGTTGGCAAAAGACTATTTCAACATTGAGGAAGATTACCGCTTTGAAATCGGACTCACACCCAACCGTGCCGATGCCATGAGCCACCTTGGCGTAGCCCGCGATTTATTAGCCGTGATGAAACATAAAAAAATTGTTTCACAAAGTGCTACTCTAAACACCAAACACCAAACACTAAACACTAATTCCCAAACACCAAACACCAAACTCACAGTTGAAGTTGAAAATCCAGAAGCTTGCCCTCGCTACTGCGGTATTACCATAGAAAATGTAGAGGTGAAAGAATCTCCCGATTGGTTAAAAAATAAATTGAGAAGCATAGGTGCATCGCCCATCAACAATGTGGTAGACGTTACCAACTATGTGTTGCACGCATTAGGTCAGCCGCTACACGCCTTTGATTTGGATAAAATCACCAGCGGAAAAGTAGTGGTAAAAACCTGTGCAGAAAACACTGCTTTTGTAACGTTAGACGAACAAGAACGCAAACTATCATCATCCGATTTGATGATTTGCAATGGCGATGAACCGATGTGTATGGCAGGCGTGTTTGGTGGTTTGCATTCGGGTGTGAGCGCATCTACGAAAAATATTTTTTTAGAAAGTGCCTATTTTAACCCAACGTTTGTGCGTAAAACTGCCAAGCGCCACGGACTTAATACCGATGCTTCTTTCCGCTTTGAGCGTGGCATTGACCCAAACATTACTGTTGATGCATTGAACTACGCAGCACAACTTATTGCAGAAGTAAGTGGTGGAAATGTATCGGGTGAAGTGGTGGACATCTACCCCAACAAAATTGAAAATTTCAAAGTAAGTTTTAGCTTATCGCAACTGCGTAAAATTTCGGGCATAGATATTTCTGAGCAAGATGTAAAAAACATTTTAAGCTCGTTAGAAATTAACATCATTTCGCAAGAAGATGATGTAATGGAATTAGACGTTCCCGCTTACAGAGTAGATGTACAAAGGGAAATAGACGTGATTGAAGACATCGTTCGTATTTATGGACTTAACGAAGTACCTGTTCCTGAAAAGGTAAATGCTTCGTTATCGTATGCCGATAAATATTCTAAAACGACTATTGAAAACATGTTGGCAGATGTGCTAGTAGCCATTGGTTTTTTTGAAGGCATGTCTAACTCGTTATCGTCTGCAAAATATACTGAACTAAAAGGGCAACCCTTTACTACCGACCATAATGTAAATATCTTAAATCCGCTAAGCACAGATTTAGGCGTGATGCGTCAATCTATGGTGTTTGGTGCGCTTCAGGCCGTGGCGTATAACCACAACCGCAAGCAAGACGATGTAAAATTGTTTGAGTTTGGTAATGTGTATGCCAACTACAACGGTACGTATAACGAAAACTATCGTTTGGCAATGGTTTTATCGGGCAATCGTTATCCTGAAAGATGGAATGTGCCTTCGCAAGCAGCATCGTTTTACACACTAAAAGGCGTGGTAGAATTGTTGCTAAACAAGTTGGGCATCAACAAAAACATCAATGCTAAATCGCTTGCAGATAATAGTATTTATCAAGAAGGACTATCCATAGAAATCAACAAGAAAAAAGTAGCGCAGTTGGGCAGCATTAACGCAGATTTACTTAAGGCGTTTGATGTAAAAAAAGAAGTGTTGTATGCAGAATTAGACATGGATGTGGTGATGGAATTGTTAAGCATCAACAAGGTAAAATACACGCCCGTATCGAAATATCCTGCCGTGCGCAGAGATTTATCATTACTGCTTGACAGCACCACTACCTTTGAGCAATTACAAGCCATTGCGCGCAAGTGCGACAACAAATTGTTAAAGGAAATTGATTTGTTTGATGTGTACGAAGGCAAAAATTTAGAACAAGGAAAAAAATCGTACGCACTAAGTTTTATTTTGCAAGACGAAACCCAAACCC
>CAYVVI010000129.1:0-4776 GCA_964455265.1 uncultured Flavobacteriales bacterium
AAAAAACGTGGCTGGGGCTTAGGACTTTCTCTCGTTAAACGCATCATTGAAGAATACCACCACGGTAAAATTTTTGTAAAATCATCCTCTCCACAAGGTACTACGTTTAGGATAACTCTCTAACAAAAAAATCCCAACCGTTTGGTTGGGATTTTTTTTATTCGTCATCCTGAATTTATTTCAGAATCTGTTTATTCATTGAGATTCCGAAACAAGTTCGGAATGACGTTATAAGTGCTACGCCAATACCTCTTTCACTTTATCAGCTGCTTCTTGTAAGGTTATAGCCGAGTGAACGTTTAAGCCAGAATCGTCAATTAATTTTTTAGCTTCAACAGCGTTAGTTCCTTGTAAACGCACTATAATTGGCACTGGAATATCACCAATGTTTTTGTAAGCATCTACAATACCTTGCGCCACACGGTCGCAACGTACAATACCACCGAATATATTTACCAAAATGGCTTTTACTTTTTTGTCTTTTAAAATAATGTTGAATGCTTTTTCAACACGCTCTGCGTTAGCAGTACCACCTACGTCCAAGAAGTTTGCTGGCTCACCACCAGAAAATTTAATAATGTCCATAGTAGCCATTGCCAAACCTGCACCGTTTACCATACACCCTACGTTACCATCTAAGTTAACGAAGTTTAAGCCCGCTTCACCTGCTTCTACATCGGTTGGGTCTTCCTCAGTAATGTCGCGCATAGCAGCATAGTCTGGGTGACGGAACAATGAGTTGCCATCTAACGTTACTTTAGCATCAACCGCAATAATTTTATCATCAGATGTTTTTAACACAGGATTGATTTCAAACATAGCAGCATCACAACCAACATAAGCACTGTATAATGCTTTCACAAATTTGGTCATTTCTTTAAGTGCCTTACCTGACGTACCTAAGTTAAACGCAATTTTTCTACACTGAAAATCGGTGATGCCTACTTTAGGGTCAATTTCTTCCTTAAAAATTAAATGAGGCGTTTTTTCCGCTACTTCTTCAATGTTCATACCACCTTCGGTAGAATACATGATGATGTTACGGCCTTTACTTCTGTCTAACAATACAGACATGTAATATTCTTTCGGTTCAGAATCACCAGGATAGTAAACATCTTGAGCAATTAAAACCTTACTTACTTTTTTACCTTCTTTTGATGTTTGAAGCGTAACGAGATGTCCGCCCAAAATGCCTTTCGCTTTTTCTTCAACAAACTCTAAGCCCTTAGCTAATACAACACCATGCGAACCCGTTTCGGTTACCACACCTTTACCTCTACCTCCAGCATGAATCTGTGCTTTTACAACAAACCAACCTGTGCCTGTTTGAGCTTTTAATTCTTCGGCTGCTTTTACAGCTGCTTGCGGGCTATCGGCTACCAATCCTTCTTGAATGGCAACTCCAAAACTCTTTAAAATTGATTTTCCTTGATATTCGTGTAAATTCATCGTAGTTTTTATTTTAGTGCTCCAAATGTAAAGTTTATCTTAGCATTTTCAAAATTGATTATTGAAATATTGATTATTGACTATTTAAAACTAAACACAAAATACTAAACACCAATAACCAAAAATGCTTAAAGCAAACAACATACACAAAAAATACGGTCAGTTAGAAGTACTTAGGGGCGTAGATGTAGAAATTAATCAAGGAGAAGTGGTTTCTATTGTAGGGGCTTCAGGGGCTGGAAAATCAACGCTTTTACACATTTTAGGCACTTTAGACCGCACTGATAGAGGCGACTTATATTTTGATACTATTCACTTGAACAAATTGAAAGATAACGATTTAGCAAAATTTAGAAATGAAAAAATGGGGTTTGTGTTTCAATTTCACCACTTATTGCCCGAATTTAATGCCTTAGAAAACATTTGCCTACCTGCATTAATTGGAGGAAAATCCATGAAAGAAGCCGAGCAAAAAGCCAACGAATTGGCTATTACGCTTGGTTTAGAGCATCGCTTACATCACAAACCATCTCAACTTTCGGGTGGTGAGCAACAACGTGTAGCCGTTGCTCGTGCGTTGATAAACAACCCTGCGGTTGTTTTTGCCGATGAACCCTCAGGCAACTTGGATTCTGCCACAGCTAAAGAACTGCACGAATTGTTTTTTAAACTCCGCAAAGACCTCAACCAAACGTTTGTAATTGTAACCCACAACGAACAACTCGCTAACATGGCCGACCGTAAACTCACCATGAAAGATGGCGTGATTGTTGGACTATAGTTTAAAGTCTAAAAGTTCAAAGTTTAAAGTAGTTAATATGAAAGAAACACTAAGCATACTTATTTTAGTTCTTATAACAAGTTTTGTAAAAGGACAAAACAACAGCTTACTTTGGACGGTTGTAAAACCAGGCAGCACAGACACCTCTTACCTTTTTGGCTCCATTCACATTAGCGATGCGCGGGTGTTTAATGTCAATAAACATTTTAATAGAGTATTTGAAAAATCGCAAACAGTGGCGCTAGAACTCCACTTCGACTCGATTAATCCCTTCACACTTCTTAACCATGTAATGATGGAAAAAGGGCTTACGCTTCAAAAAATTATGACAGAAGAGAAATATGCCATAGTAAAAAGTTACTTTGAAGATTCACTAAAAAGTCCCATGCAATTTGTAGAACGCTTTCAGCCTATTTATACTTCTACCATCATACAAACTCAAGATAGCGAACCAGGAAAATCGTTAGACGAAACCATTTTTAACAGTGCGAAAGAACAAAACAAACACGTAGTGGGCTTAGAGAAAGCAGAAGAACAAATGAGTGCTTTTAGTGCTTTTCCTTATGATGTGCAAGCTGAAATGTTGTACCAAGCTGTGCTAGATTTAATGACCTCTGCCAAATCTGAAAATGATTTTGAAAAGCTTATCCGTTTGTATATAAACCAAGATTTAGAAGGCATTGCTAGCTACATCAACAAGTTTGATTACGATGAAAATCCCATCATAAAACCTTATTCAAAAGTATTTCAAGATAAATTACTGAACGAACGCAACCACCGTATGGTAGAGCGTGGCATACCTTTATTACATGCGCAAAGTACGCTCATGGTTGTAGGTGCTGCTCACCTTCCTGGAGAACAAGGACTCATAGAACTCTTTAAAAAAGAAGGGTATGATGTAAAGCCGCTTAGGTAATTTTTGATTAATTATTGACGATTGATTATTAGTTGAAAGTCATAAAGTCTATAATGTCAAAAGTCCTAATGAACTAATGAACCAATAAACTATAGTGTTGGATAAAACGCCTCCTCTATGTGCGTAATTTCTGTTGCTTGGTTGGTTTTAAGAATTACCGATACCACATCAAAACGGATTTCTTTTTCTACTGAAAACTCTTCGCAATAGCCATTGGCAGCGTAAATGAGTAACTGTTGCTTTTTAGCATCTACCGCTTGTTCGGGTTCGGTAAGGCGATTTTCTGCGCGAGTTTTTACTTCTACAAATACTATGAAGTTTTCCGTTTCGGCAATGATGTCCACCTCTGCTTTGTGATAGCGCCAATTGGAATGCAAAATAGTGTAGCCCTTTTGCGCTAAAAATTCCTTAGCCAATTGCTCGCCTTGGTTGCCTATGGATTGAGTGGTGGGCAAATTTTAATAAAAAATAAATTTATTTTTCTGATATAAACAAAAATCTATTCCATCCCAATATTCAATCTTCAATTGAGATTTGTTTCTAACCTTATCAAAACGATAATTATATTTAACATCATTAACTATTAACACAAAATGTTTAACTCCATTTTTAGGTATTTTAATTTCTAAAAAATGAGTCAACCCTGTAACTTCATTTTCATTCAAAATCTCTTTATTCAAAAGTGTATCATTAATTAATTCTTTACCGGTATGATAAGATAAAACCAATGTGCATTCCTTTTGGTCAAAACCAGTACCAAAAAAGACTTTAAAATCAACTTGAGAAAAAGCTGAATTAAAAAATAAAGTAATTATGAGTGTTATAAAATATTTCATTCTACTTAATTTGATGGTATGACAATTCATTTTCCATAAAAATTATTGCTCAAAAACTACTTTATCATTCATCACCTCCAACTTAGCGGTTTTACCCAACACCATCGCACGGTTATCGTTTAGGTGCGCCACAGGAAAATTGTAGCAAACAGGTATGCCCAAGTGGGCGGTGTGTTCCGAAATTATTTCGTAAGCATTTTTACCAAACGGAATTAAACCGTCTTTCATATCGGTAAAGCCACCTACTATCAAACCCTTTATTTGGCTGAGTTTTCCGCTTAGTCGAAAACTCCAAAACATACGGTCTAGGTTGTAATGAAATTCAGAAACGTCTTCGATAAACAACAACTTGTCTTGAAAATTCATCTCGTATTTTGTACCCAACAACGAATATAAAATGGCTAAGTTGCCTCCTATTAATTCTGCTTGTGCTATGCCTTGCACATTAAACGCATGCGTAGAAATCTCGTAAGTATTCGGTTTGCCTTCTAAGGCATTAAATAAACTTTCAATCGCTTCGGGGGTATTGTCTTTATAGTTAATGGGCATAGTAGCGTGAATGCTTTGCACACCAATTTTTTGCATCGCGCTGTGCAACACCGTAACATCGCTAAAACCCACTATCCATTTGGGGTTGGCTTGTAGTTTATTCCACAACATATCTTCTACAATGCGCACACTGCCATAGCCCCCACGAAAGCAAATAATGGCGTTTACTTCTGCATCGTTTATGGCTTCGTTAATATCGTGCAAACGCTCTGCATCGGTGCCCGCACTTTGATGATGCACGTTGT
>CAYVVI010000130.1:0-4757 GCA_964455265.1 uncultured Flavobacteriales bacterium
TACTTTAATAGCAAATTATTTATCTAGCAAATATAACGTAAGGATAGCAATTACTATTACAAATTAGTAGCTTTGTGAGGTGGAGCACAACATTAAAATAGTTATTTGCACCGAACGTGGCATTCTGGAAAAATATTCGGTATTGCTGTGCCGCTCACTACGCCAATTTGGTGGTGATATGAGCCAAACAGAAATTTACAGTATTGCCCCACGTCAAGGTTATTATCCTTCACAAAAAACAATTTATGAACTCGAAAAACTTGGCGTAACTCATTTAAACATCAACCTCAACACAGCGTTTAAAGACGATTATTTCGTCAATAAATTCATTGCGGCAGGATACATTGAAAAAAAATATCCTGAATCTAGCATTGTTTTTTTAGACTCCGACCAACTGTTTTTTAATCCGCCAACAGCGTTTAAATTGACTGAAAATACTGACGTGATGATACGTGCAGTAGATAGAAAAAATATTGGCGTTAGTTCCAAAAATGACACCGAATGGGATTATTGGAATGCACTCTATAAATTATTAGAGATTGATATTACTAAATTACATAAAGTAGAAACCTCAACTGGAGAGCTTATTCTTCCTTACTTTCAAGGAGGAATGATTGTTTCAAAAGCAAAAAATAATTTGTTTACACATATTGAAAAAAATTATGCTTTAGTGAGACAACACAAAATCGCACCAAAGGACGGTAACTTTTTTGTAGAACAAAGCACCTACTCTGCCACCATATTGCAGCAAAATTTGCGTTTCGAATTAGTACCAAATACCTACAACTACCCCTTTAGTTTGCATAATGAGATTGCTCCTAAATTTAGAGTTAGCAATTTTGAGAACTTACATACTGCCCACTACCACGATTTGCTTGTTGCCAAGAAAAAACCGCATTATTTCTCGGAATTTTTAGAAAATACTGAAAAAGGACAATGGCTAAAAGCACAGATTAATGACTTAGCTATCAAGCCGCCAAGTTATTTAATGCAATTTTCCGACAAGCTGAAAAGAAAGCTTTCAAAAAAATTTTTCTAAAAAATCAAAAAATAGGTATATTTGCCACCTCAAAACACGGTGGTTGTAGCTCAGTCGGTTAGAGCGCCTGATTGTGGTTCAGGAGGTCGTGGGTTCGAACCCCATCTTCCACCCTAAAAAACAGAGTGAGTGCGGAAAGCGAGAGCAAACGTACTACTCTGTTTTTTTTCTTTACAATCATTTTCATTCTCACCACTTAAGGTAGTTTTTTTAATATTATGTATTTCGTTTACATTCTATACTCAGAAACTGGCAATCGATACTATATTGGTCAAACCAATAATATCGAAGATAGACTTATACGCCACAACAATGGTTATGAAAAATCTACTGCACCCTATAGACCTTGGAAACTAATCCTAACGTTAGAAAAAGAAACGCGATCTGAAGCCCTAATACTTGAGAAGAAACTCAAAAACTTAAACACTAAAGATTTGCTTAAATTCATAGAAAAATACAAACATTGACTCTGAGGTCGTGGGCCGCGAGGAACGAATTTTTCGTTCACGCGATGGCGAGTTTACCTCGCCATTCGAACCCCATCTTCCACCCTAAAAAACAGAGTGAGTGCGGAAAGCGAGAGCAAACGTACTACTCTGTTTTTTTTCTTTACAATCATTTTCATTCTCACCTCTTATTTTAACTTCTTAACCTCCGATTTTATCCCAATCGTTCTTGTAATAAAATCCTTTTCAAACAAAGGACTTCTGGCAGGGGAATATTCTCTCCCGTAAAAAATAATTTGCAGATGGAGTTTGTTCCATAGCGCTTTTGGGAAAAACTGTTTAGCATCTTTTTCGGTTTGTTCTACCGATTTTCCATTAGTTAAACCCCAACGATACATCAACCGATGAATGTGCGTATCAACAGGAAACGCAGGTACACCAAAGGCCTGAGCCATTACCACCGAAGCTGTTTTGTGACCAACACCTGGCAGTTCTTCTAACAAGTGAAATTCGCTAGGCACTTCTCCCCCATATTTATCAATAAGTATTTGCGATAAGCCATGTATGGCTTTCGATTTTCGGGGTGACAAACCGCAGGGCTTAATGATTTCTCGAATTTCTTCTACCGAAAGCTTCACCATTTTTTTTGGCGTGTTTGCCTTTTTAAAAAGCAGTGGCGTAATTTTATTTACACGCTCATCGGTGCATTGAGCCGATAGTAATACCGCAATTAACAAAGTATAGGAATCGGTGTGGATTAAGGGCGCCTCCACTTCAGGATAGAGGCGCTCTAACTGCTCTACAACATAAGCGGCTTTCTCTTTTTTGGTCATGCCTTAGTGCGCTTTAGTTCAGCTCTTAGTTGGCGAGATGTTTTTCGGCTACCATCGTGGCTCCAGCCCGGAGGACCAAATATGTACATAAACTTGCTGTATAGTGTTGGTGCTGATGCCACATCTTTCCACATCTGTTTCCATTCGTGAAACACTACATTGGCAGGATGATGGTTATCTAAGTTGGTAGTTAAACCATAGCGAACTTCCTCTTCTTCGTCTTGGTAGGTGCCAAACAATCTATCCCAAATGATAAATACCATCCCCATGTTTTTATCTAAATACGCAGTGTTGCTTCCATGATGCACACGGTGGTTGCTGGGCGTAGCCATAAACAATTCTAAAATGCCCAATTTTTTGATGTATTTGGTGTGAATAAGGATGCCATAAATTTGCGTGGCAGAATAGATAAACATAATATCCATGGACTGAAAACCTAACAACGACAAGGGGATAAAGTACATAAACCGATACAAGGGCTGAAACACCGATGAACGAAAACCAACCGTAAGGTTAAACTCTTCGGATGAATGATGCGTAACGTGTACCGCCCAAAATAAGCGGACATAATGGTCTACATAATGCAGCCAATAAAACATAAAATCTTGCGCGATGAGTAGTAGCAACCAATACAACCAAGGGGTTTCAATAGCTACAAAATGATACTGAAAAAAGAAATTCATTACCAACAGCGCCACACCACGCAGCAAAATATCTAAACCCATGTTAAGTAACATTAAGTAGATGTTTTCAAGGGTGCCTTTTACGGTGTAGGTACCGTGCTTGTGTAGGTACGAAAACAAAATTTCTGCACCAATTACCACTGCGTAAATAGGCGTTGAAATAAGTATCAATAACGATTCTTTGAATTCTTCCATTTGAAGCGCAATATTACGAAAAAGAACACGATGATTTTATTTGACTTTTAAATGAAAAAGGTATAAATTCGTTAAAGTTTAGTTAATCCTCAATTGAAATTCCACATATCATATATTTGTTAGTAATAAAATAAACGGAGTAACCTTAAAAAACAAAACAATATAAAAACGAAAATGAACCAAGCTAAATTTATAAAACACTTTCTTTTTGTGCTCTGTGGTTTTCTCGTTGTGTTTACATTTTTATTTTTTTGGCTAAAAGGACAATCTGGTGGCGATATAGCTCTAGTAATGTTTAGTGTTATTTTTCTTATTGTTTACTCACTTATAATTGGTTTCGCAACATACTCGTGGGAATTTAAAGCAAAGATCGGTTTGATTTCTGGCCTTCTAACATCTTACTTTTTAGCTTACATACTTTTTAATTTCTTGATTTAGTTGAAAAAATTTACAGCTTACATATTACTAGTCGGAACATTCGTTATGACTTTGACATATATATCAGACTTATATGAAATGTATATAAAAAACAGGTTCTATGAAGGCTACATATTCGCAGTTAAAATCTTTATATTTGATATTGCTATGATTATCCCTTTAGTCATCTCTTTGGCAATTAAAAATACAAATGAATTAAAAATTTGGTCTTTATTGAGCGTGGTTCTCCAAAACATTGTTTTGATACTTGGTTTTAAAATAGGAGCTATATACGCTGTGTCTTTGGGCGTTTTATTGATAATTGTATTTATCTGGAATTATAATAAGTTTAACTTAAAAGAGAATGCTGCTAAAATCAACTAAGACTATTTCAAAGGTTCCTAATTCTCCTATTTGAGAAACTTCAAACGAAACCAAACTATCACAATAAAAAAAGCGACCACTAAGTAGTCGCTTTTTTTTGTTCTGTGGGCCCACCTGGAATCGAACCAGGCACCTACTGATTATGAGTCAGTTGCTCTAACCGAATGAGCTATAGGCCCAATGTAAAGCACACGTGCTTTAACATTTTAGGACTGCAAAAATAATGGAATTTGGGGTATATCAAAATGAAATGGGAAAATATTCACCCCTCTGTGTCTCCCCTATCAGGGGAGAAACTATTTTTCTTCCCTTCTTAAGGGGAAGTGTCCGCCTCAGGCGGACGAAGGGGTTAAAGAATTTACTTCTGCATCAAAGCATTTGAAAAATGCAATAAGTCTGCATCGTTAAAGCGTTGCGCCATAAACTGCACACCATACGGTAAGCCGTTGCTATGCGTACCAACAGGAATAGATATAGCAGGACAACCATTGATGTTTGCCAACACCGTAAATATATCTTGCAGATACATGGTAATTGGGTCGTTGATGTTTTCGCCAATGCCAAAAGCAGTTTGCGGTGAGGTTGGAGTTACCACCACATCGAAATCGGTAAATAATTTATCAGAATAATCGGTAATAAGGCGTCTAATTTTTTGTGCTTTGGAATAATAGGCATCATAGTAGCCCGAACTCAACACGTAAGTTCCCAGCAGAATTCTGCGTTTTACTTCGGTGCCAAATCCTTCAGTACGCGATTTGGT
>CAYVVI010000131.1:0-4733 GCA_964455265.1 uncultured Flavobacteriales bacterium
CTCTAATCCAGCAATTTTAACTGTTGATAGTGTTCCCTCATATCCTAGTCCAATTGAGGGAGAAAAATATGTATGTTTAGGGTCAACCCATACATACAGTATAGAAAATGTTGATGGCGTTACTTATACTTGGTCTGTACCATCAGGATGGGTAATTAATTCAGGCCAAGGAACCAATTCTATTTCAACAACTGTTGGCTCTAGTTCTGGATCGATTATGGTTATTCCATCAAACTCCTGTGGAAATGGCGTGGGAAGATCCTTTGGAACAATTTATAGTTTTGAAGATGTGCCCTCACAACCTGGGGAAATTCCTCAACTCATTGGATTTTGTAATGGATCTGTAGTTTCGCTGTGTCTTTCAAATCACTCGGATAATTACATGACATATACATGGGCTTTCCCTGCAGGATGGGTCATTAATTCAGGGCAAGGAACGTATTGTGTAAACGTTACTGTAGGAACTTCATCTGGCGATATTGTTGTTACACCTTCTAACCCTTGTGGTAACGGGTCTGTTAGAACAAGATATGTTAGCATAGATGCCGAGCCACCAGTAATATTCAATCAACCCAACAATGCAACGCCATGTAATGGTGATTTGAATCATATAGCTTTTAGTGTTGGAACCAATAACACAAGATATTACCAATGGCAAGTAAGCACAGACAATGGTTATAATTGGTCAGATTTAAGTAATAGCACTACTTACTTTGATGTTAATTCAAGCGGATTAGGTTTCCACGAAATTAATTTCGGTTTAAGTGGAAATATGTATCGTTGCGTGTTATATAATAACTGTGGTACTGTAACTTCTAACCCCGCAACACTAACCGTAAGTGATATACCAGAAATTACATCTCCCCCTGTAGATGTAGAAGTATGCGTTGGTGATGATGCTACCTTTACCATTACGGCTACAGATGCTCACCAATACGAATGGGAAAAAAGAAACCCCGATGCAGAGTGGTTTTATATTGGTCAAAATCTTTCTTCTGGATCTGTTTCTCACACAGACATACTGTACTCTGATTATGCAACCCACGTAGCTTATAGTAGAGGTGCTTCTACGGGAAGACTTTACTATTATGAAGAGTATGGTGGTATATGGGGTGCCTGCTGTGGTCTACAACTTACAACTAGTAACACAACCTACAATAGCTTAGCGGTGGATAATGAAAATGGCTTAACCTACGTGGCTTATAGCGATGCTGGAATGAGCAATCGAACTTCTGTAATTGCCATTGTAGATTATGGTGCTCAAATATATAATAACATTGGGGGGCTTGGATTTTCTGATGGTGCTGCGAGCTATACAAAAATTGCCCTAAGCCCTAGCGGAGTTCCCTATATTGTTTATGCTGATAATTTTTATAGTAACGCCATAGTAGTGAAAAAATACGATAGTGCTCTAGATACTTGGCTTACTGTGGGAGCAGAAGCCTTTTCTGATGGAGCTGTCGCTTATACAAAAATTGTCATAGACAAAAATGGGGTGCCTTATGTTGCCTATCAAGATCTAGCTAATAGCAATAGAGCAACCGTTAAACGATATAATGAATTAAGCGGCAATTGGGAAGATGTAGGTACAACTGGGTTTACCAATGGTTCTGCTGCCTTTATCGATATAAAAATTGACTTTGAAGATAATTTACATATCGCTTTCGCGGATGGAGACCAAGGTGATCAAGCGTCTGCCATGAAGTTCGATGGTAGTGATTGGAATTACTCTGGAAGTGCTGGATTTTCTGGCGGTGGTGCAACTACAGAAATTTCACTAGAAATTGATTATCAAAACAAACCTCATGTGTTGTTTATTGATAATACCAAACCAACTCTAATGCGATTAGATTACCTCTCTAACAGTTGGGTAAACGTGGCAAATCCTCAATTTACTCCTGGTTCAACTAGTCAAATTTCATTGACTATGACTTCAAGTGGTAGTTCTGCTGTTGCCTTTAGAGATAACAGTCTCGGTGGGCGATTAAGTGTAATGGCTGTTTACGAGTGGGAAGGTGTGCAAGCAAGTTCAAGTAATACACTAACTATTTCTAATGTTCAAGAAAGCGATGAAGGAAATGAATACAGATGCTTAGCCATAGGGCAATGTGATATGGAATTAAGTAATTCTGCATTTTTACATTTAATAGACGATGCTTTAGAAGTCTCTACGCATCCACAAAGCATAATAATTTGTGCTAATGGAAACACAACATTTTCTGCTGCTGCTACGGGAGCGCTAAGCTACCAATGGCAGGTAAGTACCGACTTTGGCTTTAGTTGGAATAACGTAACAAATGGTGGTGTATATAGCAACGCAACAACTAACGCCTTAACCATTACTGGCGCAATCACTAGCATGAATGAGTATCTTTACCGTTGTGTATTTAACAGTATTTGTTTAACTGCTAATTCTAACGCTGCTACACTTAATGTAATTACAAGTCCTGTTATTTCTCAACACCCATCAAGCACTTCTGTTTGTGTTGGGCAAACTGTTGAATTTTTAACTGGGTCAAACTTTGTTACCTCTTACCAATGGCAAGTAAGTACCAATGGCGGTAGCTCATGGAGTGATGTAAATACCGGTGTTACTTACAACATGGCCTACACAGTATCGTTTTTATCCGTTAATGTGAGCAGTTCTACAATGAATGGTTATCTATACAGATGCATTGCAAATAATTCTTGTGGAAGTGCTACATCAAATAGTGCTACATTAACCGTACTTGATTATCCAACCATCACTACCCAACCAACCAGACAAGAAATTTGTCCAGGAAACAATGTTTCATTCAGTGTTGTAGCTTCAGAAGCAGTTAGCTACACATGGGAAATTAGCTACGACTCTGGTTCTAACTGGTGGTCTTTAATGGACGATGCGACTTATTCTGGTGTGTATACTTCAACATTAAGCATTTCTAACCCTCCGGATTATTTTAGTTTTTATACCTACAGATGTGTTATCTCTAACAGTTGCGGAAATACTTACACCAATAATGTTTCTGTTACTGTACTTGGCAATATTTCTATTAGTCAGCATCCTTGGAACCAATGGGTATGCGAAGGAAGCACAGCAAATTTCAATGTAGTAGCCAGCAACGCCAACCAATACCAATGGCAAAAGCGTGTAGCCGATGCTAATTGGAACACCGTAGGAAATGTTGGATTTACCAAAGATGGTTTTGTGGAACCGTCTATTGCAATAAGCAACAACGGAACAGCATACGTTGCGTTTTCTGACTTTTATAACGACATGAAAGCAACCGTAATGTGGTTTGATGGAAGTGAATGGAAAGATTTAGGTAACCCTGGTTTTACTGGGCTTGAAGCCATAGACCTTAACTTGGCTATTGATAACAATAATGTGGTTTATGTGGCATTCTCAAATCCAGAGTTTGAAGATAAATTATCTGTTATGTTTTACGATAACGGCAACTGGTCTTACTTAGGGGAAAAAACCATTTCAGATGGTCAAGCGCAGTATCCTTTTTTAGCCATCGATAATTCGGGTGATATACATGTGGCTTTTAAAGATAATTCAAGAGATGGAAAAATGTCTGTTTTAAAATATTCTGTTGATAAATGGATTTCTGTTGGTGACTTAGGTTTTACGGATGGCTACATTAACTATCCAAACTTAGCTTTTGATAATTTCAATCAACCATTCGTTGCTTACCGAGATGGAAATGCAGGAGACCGAGCATCGGTAATGAATTTTGATGGTATTTCTTGGAAACCATTTGCTACTGCGATAACTCCAGATGTAGCCGATTATGTTTCGATGGCTATTGACAATCAAAATAGAATTCACGTAGCATATCAAGATAGAGCGAATGACAACAGAGCTACTGTAATGACTTACGAGTGGGGTTCGTGGAATATGCTAGGTTGGGCGCCCGCAAGTGAAGGTATGGCCGAGAACACAACAGTTAAAACAGACAATACTGGTGTAGTTTATCTTTCTTACATTGATTATGAAACAATGGAAGTGGCTGTAAAGAAATACCAAAACTGGCAATGGAGTGTTGTTAGTACACAGAGTATATCAAATGGTCCAGCATCTAACCTTGTAATGGATGTGGATGTTAACGGCACTGTTTATGTGTTTTACGAAGATTGGAACGAAGGATTTTTAGGAACGGTAAAATCATACGATGGTTGGGAAAATATTTCTGGAGCTACTAGCTCAACACTAACATTAACGAATGTACAAGCAACAGATAATAATAGTGAATACCGTTGCATCGTTAGCAACACATGTGGAAATTCTATAAAAAGTAACTCTGCATTTTTATACATTCAACCAAACAATCCTGTTAGTGTAAACCCAACCGATGCAGAAGTTTGTACTGATCAGTGGACTGGGTTTAGTGTGCAGTTTTCTCAGTGGCCATGGTCTATGCAATGGCAGGTAGATAGAAATGATGGTGATGGTTTTGTAAACCTTATTGATGATGCTTCACATGTAGGCACAAGTTGGAGCTATTTAAGTGTGTTGGCCACTTCTTCTATGAACAATTATAAATACCGCTTGATGTCAACAGGAAGTTGTGGAACAAGCTATTCAGAATTTGCAACGCTTCGTGTTTATGATACACCACCAGCACAGCCAACCGCTATTAGTGGCTCTGCTTATATGTGTAATGATACCTACGCCACCTACTCTATTGCTCCTGTAGCAAATGCCACTTCATACAATTGGAGTGTTCCTGACAATGTTTACATCATTT
>CAYVVI010000132.1:0-4701 GCA_964455265.1 uncultured Flavobacteriales bacterium
TAAATATTTCTTCGTCTTTCTAATTTTAAATCTTGTAATACGGAAGCTTTAACGTTTATACGAATCATGTAACGTTTTTGAAATCCAAACGGCACCCACTCAAATGCTGCTTCCCAACAGTGTAAATCTCTGTAAATGTTTAATTGCGTAAATGCTAAATCTTTTGCAATGGCATCATAACTAGTTGTAAGTCCTAAGCGCCAATTTTTGTTTACATCTATGTTACCATCAAACCTTATGTTGTTCGTAATAATGGCTGTGTCAAGAAAAGTAGAGATGTTTCTTCGGTAATCTAACGAGTATGAAATATTGGCATTCCAAATAGGTGCCCACACACGCTTTGCCGCCTCAGACTTACTTCTTAAGTTGAATCCGATTGCTGCGTTACCAAAAGTGAGTGTTCCAATTGAGCCATCTTCTTTTAATTGTAATACATTAATTCTAACTCCTTCTCTGTAGGTGTAGGGGTCTATGCTTCCACTAAAGTTAAAACTAAGAATATTAAATAGTGTAGTTCTTCCAGCAATGTTTATGTTAGAAAAATTCATAGAATCTCTAGCAATATCATAGCTGCTACCCACGGTAAAGTTTTCTAGAATTTTTATTTTTTTAAAGACTTCTTTATCTTCAGAGTTTTTAACGTCTTTCACTTTTAATTCAAGAGAGTTCACTAAGTTAAAGTTTATCGCTCCCGATTCTCCAGTAGGGGCTTGTCCAAAAATTCCTATAGAATAAGGTGAATAGTAATTAACGATGTTTGTATTTTGGTCTGTGTATGATTTATCTGAATTAAAATCTGGACGATAAACAAAGCTGATATTCGGACTCATAACATGGCGCACTTTTGCTTGCTTATCTCCTTTTAAAAATCCTGCAAAACCGTAGGTACCATAAATAGTGGTGGTAAGCGAAGCATTTAAGTTGTAGTCCCAATTTCTGCTAAATCCTGAAACGGTATCAGTAGATACACTATTTGTTTCGTTGTTCCAATTTTTTTCAATGGTTTGTAAATACCATCTATCAGTAAAGTTTGCTCCAGCATTAAAGGTGATGTTATTAAATATTTTTAAAGGGGCATTCACTGCTAAATTGTTGCGAAGACCATTACGCAGGTTATTGCCTATTAATCCCAAGTTATTCAAGTCAATCAATGAATCTGCAATTGTGATGTCATTTTTAGCAACCGTACTCCAAGTAACACCAATATTTTCGTAGAATTTTTTATTGCTTGTTTTTACTTTTCGCAAACTTGCTAAAGGGTAAAATCTATTCACGTTAAAAGTGGCCTCTGGCAATGTTGCATTAACAGTTTTAGAAATGTTATTTTGCGAATGGCGCAAGTTTACAGATAGATTATAGGGCTTACCACTCCACATTTTTGCATAAGCAATATTTGATTGAAAGGTATTGGAGAGGTAGTTGTTCGCATCAAGATTAATAGAGTTTTTAAAATTATCTCTACTAGAAATATTAACATTAGCAGAAAAGCCTGTACCAGGTCTTAAAGAGGCGTCTTGTCTATGATTCCAGTAAACAGAGTATTCACTATTTTGGCTATATTCGGGAGTGTCTTTAAAGCCAGTTTTGAAAAGGTTATAAGTTACTTGAGCTTCTCCAACGTATTTATAACGGGTGTTGTATCGCGCAAGAATACCTGAACCCCAGCTTCCTTTAGAGAATATACTTCCAAAAAATTGTAAGTCTAATTGTTCATTTACTTTGTGATAATATCCTCCGTTGGTAAGTGCAAAACCATATTGTTGCACCTCGCCAAACTCTGGAATTATAATGCCACTACTGCCACCTTTTTTGTTTGGAAAATAGCCAAAAGGCAAACCCAATGGTGTTGGAAATTTACCAACCCTAAGGTACAATGGCCCTGAAACTATTTTATCGTCAGGAATAACTACAGCACGGCTTAATCTAAAATGATAGTGAGGATTTTCTGGTTTATCGCAGGTAGTATATTTTCCTTTGTAAACATGAATATGATTGTTGTCTTGTTTTTTAATTTTTTCTGAATGTAAAAATCCTTCGGCTTGGGCAGTAACTACGTTAAAAATAACCCCTTTTTTTGTGCTCGTGTTGTAATGAATTTCATCCATTTCATAAGTTTCTTCTCCTTCTTTAAATACGGGTTTCCCAATTTTATTACCAGTAGAATCTAAACTATATTTGGCTAAAACAATGTTTTCACCATACCTAAATTCAATGTAATTGGCAGTTATGCTAACATCTCCATACTCTACAGAGGCGTTTCCGTAAAGATAAATTACTTGGGTATTAAAATCCATCTTTGTTGAATCGTCTGCCTTGTAGTTAATAGGACTATCTATACTCGATTTTTTTTGTGGTTTTGCATCTTGTGCATAAATGGAATGAAAGTTGTTTATCAACATCCCACAGATTAAAACTACTTTAAAAAACAGATGTATGTTAGCTCCAGCGAAAGTAAATTTGCTATTTAGAAACCACTTTTTCAAGTTTGAAAAGCCAATGTTTGTCAAGTTGATAAATTCTACTGCGAAGAAACGTATTTTTTCTCTTTTTCTTGCCCTAAGTGGGTCATTATTGCTATTTAGCCAATCAAATGGGGAACTAAAAACGGTTGTAATTGATGCCGGACATGGCGGAAAAGATCCTGGTGCCATTGGTGTAACGGGCGTTAAAGAAAAGGATGTTGCGTTAGAAGTATCCTTAAAAGTAGGAGAAAAAATTAAAAAGCAATACCCCAATGTAAAAGTCATTTACACGCGCTCTACCGATGTGTTTATTGGCTTAGGGGATAGGGGTAAAATTGCTAATAAAGCCAACGCAGACTTGTTTATTTCTATCCATTGCAATGCAGTTAAAGATAGATCACCTAAAGGAACCGAAACATTTGTGTTGGGTTTGCATAAATCTGATGCAGCGCTTGAAGTTGCCAAAAGAGAAAACTCCTCAATTTTGATGGAAGAAGACTATAAAACTAAGTATGAAGATTTTGACCCATCTGACCCAGATTCGTATATAGGACTTACACTAAGACAAAACGTTTACTTAGACCACAGTATAAAGCTTGCAAAACTTATTCAAGATGAGTTTACATTTAAGCTTAAACGTGAAACTAGAGGGGTAAAACAAGCAGGGCTAATGGTATTGTGGACTACCTCTATGCCTTCTGTTTTGGTGGAACTTGGCTTTTTATCAAATCCAGAAGAAGAAAAGTATTTAAGCAGTGCTGAAGGCAAAGAAAAATTTGCCGAATCTATTTTCAAAGCATTTTCTCAATACAAATCTCAAATAGAGAAGGTAAACTTAAGTGTTGAGAATACATCTAATAAAGAAAATACCACTGAGCAAACAGTAGTGAAGGACACGTCCTTAAACACATCTAATAGCTTAGTTGACAGCACTAAATCTATTGTTTTCAGGGTGCAAATAGCTACTTCTGGCAATAATATTGAACCAATATCTCAAAATTTCAAAGGACTAAAAAATGTACTCGTTGAAAAAGATGGTAAATATTACAAGTATTACATCGGAAACTTTTATACTTTTGCTGAAACAGAAGAGCAGAAAAAAGTAGCCGTAGAGAAGGGATATACATCAGCATTTATTGTTGCATATAAAAATGGACAACGAATAACGGTTAGCGAAGCTCTGAAAGAACTTTAAAGTAACTATTTTGAAAGGAAAAAAAGAGATAATTATTGGTATCGTTTCAGTTATTGCCATTGCAGCACTTGTAATTGGTTTCTTCTTCCTTAAAGGACTAAATCTATTTAAAGAACAACGCACTTATTATGTAAAGTACGCTAATGTTCAGGGTTTAATAGAATCTAACATGGTTACTGTTAGTGGTTTTAAAGTAGGACAGATAACTAAAATTGAATTCCAACCCAATGAACCAGATTCAATTTTGGTACATTTCAACATAGACAACAACAAAATATTTATACCTGAGGATACAAAAGCTGAGCTTCGCTCTGATATTTTAGGTACACGCTCCATTGAGCTTATAATCGGAAAATCTACTGTTTTTGCAAAAGAAAGAACATTCTTGAAAGGTTTAACTCAAAAAGATTTACAAGACCAAGTAAACGAACAGTTACTTCCTCTGAAGAATAAAACAGAAGAACTAATTGGAAATTTAGACGATGTAATTAACACAGTAAACGATTTGTTTGTAAACAATAGAAACAAGTTTGATCAAAGTTTTACATCAATGCAAGGTGCCGTTAAAAATTTAGAAAGCACTTCAAGAAACGTAGATTCTATTGTAGCTGAAAACCGTGTAGCATTTAGAAATATTTTAAGTCGAGTAGAATCTATTACTGGAAATCTTCAAAAGAGCAACGAGCAAATTTCTAGAACTATTAAAAATTTAGCAGACATTTCAGATTCTCTTGCAGCAGCAGATTTATTAAATACCGTTGAGAATGCTAAAAATGTGTTGCAAGAAACCAATACTATTCTAGTAGCCATCAACAACAAAGAAGGGTCGCTTGGTAAGTTAATCTATAACGATTCTCTAATCAATGGTGTGAACAAAATGGTTGATCAAGCCCAACGATTGATAGAAAATATTAAAGAACATCCGAACAGATACCTACAGTTTTCTGTTTTTGGTTCTAAAGAGAAAGGCGTTAAACTAGATGCTCGTGACGAAAAAGCTCTTAAAGATTTCTTAGAGAAATATCGTTCAGGGACTTTTAACAA
>CAYVVI010000133.1:0-4676 GCA_964455265.1 uncultured Flavobacteriales bacterium
AGTTATCGCGGTGTTGAGGTGTTTCATCAAACAAAGCAATTTCAATATCGCCCATAGTGGTTTTCATAAGCACACGCGTGCGCTTGTCTTTTTCATTAGGACAAGCTGTGAAAAGCAACGCAACGGAAGCCAATAAAATAAAATGTGAAAGTTTTTTAAACATTTTTAAAGGGGTTTCGTAATAGTACAAAAGTTCATTAATCCACAAAAGTAGTATTTATGTCTGTAAAATATAAAATAGCCGCCTTGTTTCTTTTAGTAGGATTAGTATTTGCGACACAAAGCTGTTACAAAGAAAAACCCACAATTGCTGCCGTAAAACTGCTTCGTGCCTCAGATAGCACGGCTATCTCTCAACAAGAGCTTCGCTTGTACTATACGGGGGGAGATAGGATAGACACGATTATAAAAACTAACAATCAAGGGTATGCAGAAGTAAATTTTTCTGAAAAATTTAAAGTAGGACAAAGCGGTTTTGCTGTGCTAGATATTGATATGGTTAAGGGAGATTCTGTAATTGAGCCAAAAATTGGCGTCATAAAAGTCGAGCAAGAAAAGAAAAGTCAACAAACGGTTTTTTGCACCAGTTGTTAATTTGAAAAATAATCAATAACGGCTTCTTTAATCAAGCGCTCTTGCGCCTTTTTGTCTAAAGCAGGAAGTTTTTCTTTGAGTTGAAAATGTGGCCAACCATCATCATCTAAACCAGTAAATTCATAGTATCCGTAAGGTTCAAGCAAGCGGCAAACCGCAACGTGCATTACTTCTAATTTTTGGTCTTTTGTGAGTTTTAGATAGCCCTTGTTGAGTTCTTGTAATCCAATTAAAAACAGCATTGAGTCTAAGCTTAATGGCTCACCAAAATGCTTAGATTGTTCTTGAACTACTTCTGTCCACTTTCTTTCAAATTCAAAATCCACGCTACAAATGTAATTGATAAATGAATAGTGAAATATTAAAAATGACGATTAACTTTGGGCATTATGAATTATTTAGACATAGTTATACTTATTCCGTTGGTTTGGCTAGGATTTTTAGGATTTAAAAAAGGCCTCATCATTGAACTAGCAACTTTGTTAGCGCTGGTTGGAGGAGTGTTTGTTGCTATAAAATTCTCTAATTTTTTTACTGAGTTGTTGGTAGATTTTGCAGACAACGAATATTTACCAATAATTTCTTTTTGTATTACGTTTATTGCTGCAGTGGTGTTTGTATTTATGCTTGGAAGACTTTTAGAAAAAGCCATAAAAATTGTGGCGCTTGGTTTAGTAAATCGCATTGCAGGAGCATTATTCGGAGTTTTAAAAGGGCTTACCGTTATTTTAGGCCTGATGTTGTTGACCAATAAAGTAAACAAACATAAAGAAATCATTTCTCCAAAAGACCAAGAACAATCATTACTCTATCAACCCTTGCTCAACACCGCTAACAAAATTCTTCCAACCCTTAAAGGGGTAGATGTATTTAAAACAATTAGCGAAGAATAATTGTTAAAGAAGCAAAGGATATCTACCTTTATCCGAAATTTAGAATCATGTTAAACATCACTTCACCACAAATAAATTTTGCAATTTCTTTAGAAGAAAAAGAAGGAACATTATATATCAACGATGTGCTTCAAAACATAGATTTACTAACTCAGTCAGAAAACAAATATCACCTTATTCACAACAATAAATCATACACGCTTGAAGTGATTAAGCAAGACCGAGATAAAAAGGAATTTACCATAAAAGTTAACGGCACAGAATACCAACTAAAAGCAGAAGATAAATACGACTCTTTGCTTAAGAAAATGGGGCTTTCGAGAGGAGCAGTAGCCAAAGTAAATGAGCTAAAAGCGCCAATGCCAGGGCTAGTTTTAAACATAAAAGTAGAGATTGGACAAGCAGTAAAAAAAGACGAGCCGCTTTTAATTTTAGAAGCTATGAAAATGGAAAATGTATTAAAATCTCCTGCCGATGTGGTGGTAAAATCCATTGAAGTAAACGAAAAAATAGCCGTAGAAAAAAACCAAGTATTAATAAAATTTGAATAAACAATGAAAGCGATTAAACGTAGTGCTATTGCAATGTTGAGTGTTGCAATGATAGCTTGCTCAAGCGAAGAAAATACAGAGCAAACACCAGTTGTTGAAGAAGTAAAAAAAGAAACGTGTACCTATGCGTATGACCCCATTTCAACATCTGTAAATTGGACAGCTTACAAGCTATCGAGCAAAGATGCTGTGAAAGGAAAATTTGACTCTGTGATCGTTGAAAATGTAACTATTTCAGAAGTTGCAGAAGAAGTGTTGGTGGGTTCAAATTTTACGATTTACACATCTAGCTTAAACTCTGGAGATGGAGAAAGAGATCCTAAAATTATCAACAGCTTTTTTAATGTAATGAAAGAAACGACTACCATTACGGGTAAAATTTTAGAAGCAATTAACGGGAATGCAAAAATTCAATTAACCATGAATGGCGCATCTCTTGAAGTACCAGCAACTTACGAAGTTGTAGAAAACGAATTAAAATTAAAAACAACCATAAATGTTCCTGATTGGGGCGCTCAAAATGCCTTAGACGAACTTAACAAAGTTTGCTCTGTGCGTCACACTGGCCCTGATGGAGTTAAAAAACTTTGGCCAGATGTTGATGTGGTGGTAAGCACTACACTTAAAAAAGAATGCAAATAAAAAAAGCCCCGAATCAGGGGCTTTTTTTGGATAGAAAGACCGCGTAATTTAACGGCCAATTTTTATTGAATATGTTTTGCCGCCAACAGAAACAACAGCATCATTATCACAACTGCCAGTGCCAAAATCAACGGTTCTGGTTTTTAAATCTTCTGGCTGTACCTCAAGTGTTCCTTGAGTTATCCATCTACAATTAAGCTGAACTCTTAGAGGTATAATGATTGTCATGGTATAATTTCTGCCTTTTCGTGTTACTCCTTCTGCTGTTCCGGTTATTAAGTAAACATCGTCAAAAGGGTCAAATTTAGTTGACTCACCAGCAACCCATTCTCTTATTCGAGAAGACTCAAATGTTCTAAACTCTCCTGAAGGGTCTGTAATTTTTCCGTTAGTAATTTCAACACTATAATGCAAATTTCCTTTAGCGTTTCTTCCTAGGTTAGTTACAGTTTTTGTCCCCTCAACTTTTCTATCTTCCACATAATAATTTTGAGTAGTTAGGGTGGTTACCGAGCCTACGTTTCTATACTTATCAGTAATGGTAGCAATAATTTTTCCTTTTCTATGAATACCATAAGCATCCTTACAGCCAGTAGATCCAAAGTTAACCTCAATAGTTTTAGGAAAGCTTGGGTCGCCCGCAGGAGGATTAATTGTTACCACAGCGCAGCTTCCAAAATTTGGCCCCGAAAAAGAGGCATTTTTTGTTAAGCTACTGTCCGCAAGACTTGATTCAACAACCTTTAATGCATCGTTGAAAGCAAACTCCGAAACAGAGTCGTCTTGAAAGGTTTCTTCAAAATCTTCATCTTGAGATTTTTTACAGCTAACCGCCACTACAAGGGCGAAAGCAAAAATAAAAGAGATGTATTTTATCATAACGTGTGTTTTTACAAAACTAAAAATCAAAAATAAGACCAAAAATTATTTATTCCAGTATTTTTCTAATTCTCCAGAAGATGGGCGAGGAGCAAGCGCATCAAGTACTACCAAGTTTTCGTCAAGCACCAAGTACCTTGGAATAAAATCTACTCTGTAAGCAGCAATTTGTTTTTCGGCTTCTTTAGATAAAAAGATGTTGTGCGAAAATCCTTCATCAGTAGCCATTTTTTTCCATGCTTTTTCATCGCAGTACACACCCACACTTACAAAGTTAACGTCCTTTCCGTATTTTGCCTCTAGTGTTTTATACGCAGGAAATTCTGCTTTACACGGGCCACACCATGTTGCCCAAAAATCTACAACCGTAATTTTACCTTTAAAGTCAGACAACTTAATTTTTTTGCCTTTTAAATCAACACCTTCAAAGTCGATGGCGGGGTTTCCTACTAGCGCTTTAATAGACCCTTTAAACGCCATGTCCGAGCGCACATAGTTTTTAATGTCTTCGCCTTGTGCATTTACATCTTTTATTCTGTTTTCACCATAAGCAGTAAAATCAGCTATGGAAGCGTTGTAATCTTCAATTAGTGAAATGAAATTTTTAGAAAAATCATCGTAAGCGTTAAACATGGTCGTAGTGTCTGGCTCGTCATCTTCTAGCTTTGAAAATATGTTGGCTTGTGCAACTTCTTCAATCAAGTATAGCGCAACAATGGCGTTGTTTTTTTCAGCACCAACACCCGTATAGCGCATGGTTTCATCAAAGTATTTGGTGTTGAGTGTTAGCCCCATATTGTCATTAGGAGACAGCAATAATTCCATGCTCTCATTATCATCAGAAAACACCAATTTAGTGGTTTTGTCAACAGTGGTCTTTAATACAAAAGCACCATCTGCAGAAAGCGTTGTAGAGTCTAAATATTTTATCGTCATGCGGTTGTTTTCAATTTTTCTTTCGAAAATGAAAACCTTGTCGCCAGTAGGATTGGTTATATTACCAGATAGCGTAGCGTTTTGTGAATAGGCAATACTAAAACTTGAAATAGCAACACCTAAAAGAATGTTTTTTATCATAAGAATAAGGGTTTAGTTTTTACGAATGTAGTAAAACAAA
>CAYVVI010000134.1:0-4642 GCA_964455265.1 uncultured Flavobacteriales bacterium
CTGTTGACCCAGCAGATGGTGAAAATGGAAACAGTTCCTCTACAGGTGAATATGTTGAAATATACAATAGATGTAGCGAATCGGTTAATATTGGCTGTTTTGTAATCTGCTTAACAGATGCTACAAGTGGTGGCAGAGGCGAGTGTACCACCATACCATCTGGAACTTCACTAGCAGCTGGTGGGGTATACGTTATTGGCGGATATGGCACCAACTGCTCTGGTGGCGAAACAGATTGTGACTGGCCAGGGTTAAGTCTAAATTATAATTGGCATTCAGGAGCTACTGGTGTTTGGAATGTGGCTGGAAATTCTTTTTTTACAACAAATAGCGGAAACTATATAGGCGTTCTTCAAGATAGTGGTGAAGAAATCTCTTTATTTGATGCTTGTGGAAGTTTATTACAAGGGGTTAAATACGGTGGTGGTTCGGGCTCTTATTCTACAACAGAAAACATTGGAGCAATAAGCGGATGCTCTGCAAAATCACTTACTATAAATTCAGCGAATAATGTTAATTTAGGTAGTTCTCCTGGTTCTTCTGGGGCAGATGAGGGCTGGACAAGAAATTGTGATGGAACATGGTCATTTGCAAATGCTTCTGCCCAAAATCCCGGAGCCAGTGAAGGTTGTACAACCATTGCCTGCTCAACGTTACTTTCTGTCTCCGATTTATCTCTGTCGGCTTCTGCTGAAAAAGAAAAGAACATCATTACTTTAGAATATCCTGTAAAAGATGCCGAAAAATTTATAGTAGAAAAATCTGTTAATGGTAAAGACTTTAATTTTTTTGCAGAAATTATCCCATCTGAAGACTTAGAAAGATACGTTATCGATGATAACAGTCCTAATGCAACAACTTTTTATAGAGTAATTATTATTCTTAAAAGTGGATTAGTAGAGTATTCAAAAAGTATTGCTGTAAAAAACAATAGTAAAAAAGGATTTTATGTAAATAACCTACATCCCGTCCCTGCAAGTGATTTTATTTCTTTTGATTTTGATTTAAGCTCACGAGGAGAGGTTGTGTCTATAAAGCTTATTAATACTTTAGGGCAAACCTTGTCTGAAAATGTCTTAACCCAGTCAGACCGTATCGTTATAAATACAACTACTGTTGAATCAGGCGTTTATTTTTTGATGTTTTCAACAGAAAATGAGGTTCAAAAGCACAAAATCATTATAGCAAAATAAACAAGAGAACAACCTGTAAGTTGCTCTTGATTAGGTGCTTTTTTTAGTTTTTGTACTTCTATTGAGTAGCTTGCATTGTTCTCATTTTTAACATTTTGTTAATATTTATAGGGGTAAAACCAAAATAAATGTCGTACTTTTGTAATAGTGTTTCGGTATTCACCTTGATGTTCGGAAAGTTTCCTCTACAACTTCCCTACTGAAACTGCCGTAACTGTGTGTTTAACAAACAAAAAATGCTTTTACAAAAGCGCGAAAGAGGATTTTTTAAGGCGTTTAGAAAAAAGGCACTGCTTTTAGTGTTTTTGTCTTTTGTTAAATTTAGTTTGTTTTCGCAAACTACTCTAAGCATTCAAGATTTTGAGTCGCCTGCTGCTACCCCAACAATGGGCTACACAAACACAGGTGGTGCTTTATATACGGGTTCTTCTGCTGTTGGTGACAGGCCAGCCTCTGAGCCCTTTTATACCTCGGCAATTACTGCTTTTGGAGCTCAAAATACTACCGCAACCATTACGTTCGATAATGTTACTAACTTAAGTTCTTGTGTAAATAAGTTTTTTGAATTTCGATTAGCTGCTTTTTCTATTGGTAGTACTGGAAATGGTATGGATACTGGTGATGAGGTTTTAGTTGCAGTTTCTTTAGATGGAGGGGCAACCTATTCGAATGAAGTAAGAATTAATGGGAACAGCAATGCTTACTGGGGATATGGAGCAACAGGTCTTGCATCGGCTGTTTATGATGGTGACAACACCCCTTCTCCTTATCAACCAGGCGGTGGTGGAAACAGAACAATAGATGGATATTCTACAGTGAGAATTGACCTTCCAAATGCAGCTTCTCAGGCAAGGTTAAGAATAACTCTTTTAAATAACGCCACAGCAGAACGCTGGGTAATTGATGATGTAAAACTAGTTGGCGAGTGTATTTCTTGTTTGCCTGCTTCAGAGCCAACTACTAATGTTTCTAGCATTGTTGCCACCCCCACTTGTTATTCAGCAGATCTATCATTTACCTTAGGAGATGGACAAAATGTAATGATTGTTATGAGCGAAAATTGTCCAATTAGTGGCTCCGACCCTATTGATCAAACCAATTATGTTGCAAATGTAATTTACGGTTCTGGCGAAACCATTGGTGCTGGAAATTATGTTGTTTATAACGGAACGGGGTCTTCTGTTACCATAACTGGGCTATCCTCAGGAGTTACATATTGTTTTAAAATTTATACATATAATGGTTTGTATGCAGACTGTGATGAAAACTATTTAATTACTGGCGTTAGTGAAACATCATTTACAACGAATAGCACGAATTGTTTTGGGGCAGGTTCTTGTATTAAATTTAATGAGTTTGTCTTCCGCCCGTTGGAGCAAGACGGAAGAGCTGATGATACTGGGGAATGGATTGAGTTGAGAAATACTTGTAATTGCGATGTTGATTTAAGCTGCTTTGTTGTTTGCTACGTAGACGTTTCTTCTGGAGCAAGGAGAGGAGATTGCGTAACAATACCGTCAGGAACAATTTTAGCCGCTGGAGAATTATATTTATTAGGCGGTTTTGGAACCAATTGCACAGGAGGCACTGCTCTTTGTGATTGGCCGGGTCTTTCTCTCGATTTTAATTGGCACGCAAATGCAAGTAGCGTATGGGATGTTGATGCAAACACATTTTATTCTACTAATGTGGGAAACTATATCTGTGTAGCTACTAATTCTGGAGAGGATATTTCTCTTTACGATAATTCTGGAGCTTTTTTAGATGGTATAACCTATGATGGTGGTGCTGGGTCTAGTGCAAATAACACAGAAAATATTCCAGCTGTTGGGGCTTGCCCTTCAAAGTCACTTACAATTCCTGCTTCATCAGTTCATTCCAACTTAGGTTCAGTTACTACCTCAGATAGAGGATTTACTAAGCAGTGTGATGGCAGTTGGACTAAAAAACAGACTATTTCTACTTTCAGTCCTGGTACCTATCCCGAAGCATGTGCCACCATAGCTTGCATTATTCTTCTATCATCAGATGAGATTTTTCTAAAAGGAACTAACAGTAAAGCTAAAAACGAATTGATTTGGAATGTAGCACCCGGCTTGTCTGTAGATTATTTTATTGTAGAAAAATCTTCCGACAACATTAACTTTGAATGGTTAACAGAGGTTTCCAAAGAAAATTCTTCTAGATACTCTGTAGAAGACTTTAATCCTTTTAGCACAACTTACTACCGCATAGCCGTAATTCAGAAAAATGGTGAACTAGCATATTCAAACACAATTGTACTATCAAACTCCCATAGCAAAGGTTCGTTTAATATCACAAACATTCACCCCAACCCTGCTAACACTTCCTTCTCCTTTAATTTTGAACTTTTGGACAGAGGAACTTCTGTAGAATTTAAAATGTATAACATTTTGGGAGAATTAATTTTGGCTCAATCTCTTGGCTCAAGTCAATTAGTAAACCTGCCAAGCGATGGCTTAGACAGCGGTATTTACTACTTGGTATTTTCAAATGGAAGTGAGCAACAATCTCACAAACTGCTTATACAGCATTAACGCTTGTTAAAGTACCATTGTTTATAATTTCTGATGTATTCTATCATTAGGCATGGATTTTGGTGAATCTTTGTATCATCAGAAAATCTACACTTAATATGACTAAAGTATTTTATTCTATTGCCATTGCGGCACTAATTAGCTCTTGCGTTCCTGCTCGTAAGTATCAAGAATTAGAAGCAAAATCGAAACAATGCGAAGAAGAGTTGGCAGACTTAAAACAAAAATCCCTTACGTTTGAAGCACAGCTAGCCGAACAAAAATCAGAGTTAGAACGCTTTAAAAAAGAATACGATTTTATCAAGCGTGATAAAGAAATGCTTGAAAGCTCTCTTCGCCTAAAAGAAAGCGAATACGATAAACTCAATCATTTATATCTTGAAGTAGAGAAAAAGTATGAGAAATTAATTGCTGGTAGCGAAAGCGAGTACAAACTGGTACGTGAGCAACTAGAACGCACACGCATTGAACTTCAAAGAAAAGAAGACCAATTAAAACAGTTGGAGCAAGACCTCAACGCTAAAGAAGCAAAATTAAACCAACTATCTCAAGACTTAGAAGCGCGTTCTCAGCGCGTAAAAGAGTTAGAAAACATCATTGCTCAACAAGATGCTGTTGTACGTGAGTTGAAAGATAAAATTGCCAAGGCATTGTTAGCTTTCAAAGACAAAGGAATTACGGTAGAAGAGCGCAATGGAAAAGTGTATGTGAGCTTAGACGCTAAATTGTTGTTTGCCTCTGGTAGCACCAAAGTTGATTTTGAAGGCAAGCAAGCGCTAATTGATTTGGCGAAAATTTTAGAAAATGAAAAAGAATTGGAAGTAGTGGTAGAAGGCCACACCGATACCGATGCTATTCGTTCTACATCAACACCAAAAAACAATTGGGAAC